>NZ_LLYU01000040.1:0-7310 GCF_002049515.1 Marinobacter sp. tcs-11
CCCACGCCCCCGTGATTCCGGTTTACGACGCCGGCAACCACTCCACACCGGTGAGCATACCCGCCAGCCGAATCTTGGCCTGCTTGTCCCCCGCACGAGCATTGACCACAACCTCGCCGCTCGCCCGGTCATATTGGAGGTGAGTGACGGTCGTCGCATGCTCCAGAAAATCCTCGGGGAGCACCTGCCAGGTTTCGCCATTCCAGATTTCAATCCTTGGTGCTTCCGTCAACGAAAGACGCAGGGTACCTTTGCCCTCAAACAGCACCAGATCTCCCTGCAAGGCCCACTCGCCGGCACCAACGATATCAATGCTGCGCTCGCCTACGGCAAGCCGAGTCAACTCAATGTCTGGAAACCACTGTGCAGGCATCAGATCCATTGCGAGGGTGTCAGTCATGACTCACCTCCGGCTCTCCATCGAAGCGGGACAGCCACTCCTGATACTCAGGGGCATTGAAAACTTTCGCACCATCCACCCGCCCCATAGCTATCCCATCATGATCAGTGGAACGAATCGGTCGCAAAACTTGCGCTGCCTTTCGATAGGGGGCCACATCCAGGCTCTGCTCTCGATCTCCAAGAAGAGGCTTGGAACCGGCTTGTATTATCACGCCGCCGTCGTAGGATGACATCCAACCATCTGGCAGCGTTTCCTGCAATACAGCCTCACCACCGAGTTGATCCACATAGGGTTGGCAGATAGCCGTAAGCCAATTGGGGGTTTTAATGTTGCAAACCAAATCATCGGAATGAGATATCCGATCACTGATATTCAGTCCAGGGAAACGCTGACCTAACTGATACACCAAGGGGTCTACCCGGGTTTCATAACCATGAGAAATAGCCAAACCAAATCCCGCATAGGCTTGTTCTGCGTTCAGCAAGCTACACCAACGATTGAATACAGATGGCAGTTTTTCCTCACGATCCATGAAGTAGTCGATGGGGAAATGCATATAGATATACGACAAGAAACTATCAAGGGACGCAGCCCCTTCATCCCCTTTATTTACTCTCCTACCAAGTGACACCACATCCACATCGGAGGCGTCGGTCTTCTTTTCCCCACCATGGCAAACAAACTCCCACTGTTCGTCCTGCGGTACATCCAACAACCACTCATCCGGGTATGGGTAAGGCGTTTTCTTCAGGCTTTTCCAGCGACCGGTATTCGGGTTGGTGGTCCACTTGAATTCCTGGCCGAAATACTCCCGGTATTCATTGAAGACCGCCAGTACCGCCTCCCGAATATCCGTACGCCAGGCATTACGGAAGTATATTTCCACGTTCAGGCTAAGTTTAAGCATGACACCATCGGCGTCTTCCACAGTCATCAGTTCTTTCAGTTCATCCACGGTATGTTTTCCCTATCTCGAAACTCAGAATGCAGCCCCGACTCGCTCCGGGTTTGGCCGCAATGACGACATCCGCTGAACTGACCCCGTATTAGGTCCAACCAGAGTTGGAAAAATCCGGCTCCTGGAGTACGTCAACGCCCTCAGTGGTCCCAAGATAAGGGATAATGCCTGCACAAGTGCCGACAGGCTGAAGCTCCTCACCAACACGCATCCATTCTTTTGAGGCTTTCGGCAGTGGACCTATCTCCATCGCCCGAAAGGCGGTGTTCGAAAAAACAGTGCCTTGCAGCAGTTCAGTCACGCAGATCCCTCAAGCAACACAAAAAACGAAGTCGCTGAGCGACATGTGGCTGCGCCGACGCTATCAAGCCTCTCAAATCGGCCATGCATCAGCCGGACGCAGCTTTCGGTACTCCGCCATCGAGATCTTGCCCAACTGTGGTGTAAGCCTGCATTTACGTTTATCCCATGGGTATTCCATCTGCCGCTTCAACCATTCCTTGCCCTCCCCTTGCTTCCAGGCTTCCAAATCCAGATCACGCCAGAAGCGAGGGTTGCGGTCGGTGCGCCGGTCATGCTCTGCGGTAACTGGGTCCAGATGTCTGAATGGTTCCAGCCTTGGCACATCCGGCAGGGGCTGAGAGGTATCCATGTAGCGTTGAAGCATGTCCCACAGCGCCATTACCTCTTCTTTCGTGGGCTCTACCCGGCTCAGGGACGTCTGGCTGAATTGTTTGGCGGTGTAGCGATGCACGAACATCAGGCGGTAGAAGATACCGCCGGCTTCAACGACGCGCTCCACGTAGGCATCATATTCCTCGAAGGGGGCTGTCAACTTTTTTCCGCCTGGCAAGGCAAAACTGACCTGACCGGTCTCTCGGCTGAAGTAGCTTTCACCCGCCTTATGACTTCTGTCCAAGAGCTTACCAAGAAATTTGTCGAACGGCCTCAGTAATAGAGCAACGCTGCCCATGACCACGGGCATAGTCTTTATCAGGATAAGAATCGAAAGTGGTAGCCAAACGACAACTCCAACTAACATTACCAGCATAAATACAATATCGTTGGCTTCAACGACCCATTGATACAACCAATAATAAAACCACCATGCACCACCAATCAAAATCAATCCACCCCATGCATAGGGTACGAATAATAGAACTGCTGAAAGGCCGAGAAACGCCTTGCCACTCAAGAAACGAATCTGACGATGATTCCACCACCAGTTACCGGACTGAAAAGCTTCTGGGTCAATCTTATCTTGGTTTTGAACTTCCCCAACATCATCGCTAATACGGTAATAGGGATCGATACCTGCGTAATCGCCAACAGGTTGTAGATCCTGACCAGCACGTTTTCTATTTTTTTTCGTAGCATCAGGAACAGGAGGAACCTTATCTCCCGATCCTCTCCAATTCTGATAGCTTCTTTTTTTATCATCGTTACTCAAAGTGCAACCTCTTTGATTATCCAATACGGAACCGGATCGTTATCGAACGGGTTCAGTACATTTTGTTTCTTACCTGGCAGTACAGCGTGATGCTTAGAATCGAACGGTTTGTATTCATCTAACGCCGGAGTCGGATACCGAAATTCCCCAATTTCACTTGTAATATACGCCTGCATCACAACTCTTAGGCTAATGGTTCGTCGTTCACGATATTCATACGTTTCGATTTCGCCTCCAACCAAGTTTCTTTCAACCAGAAAATGCACTGCATTTTGTTCAGGAACGGCGACCCAGCTTTTAATGCTCTTCAACGGAGTACTTTTGCTCAGTCTGTAATTTTCCACATTCCACGCGTCGGTTTTTGATGTCTGAACAGTGCTGTGAGTATATTCTAATTCTTGAACACCGAGCCTTAAACTTGGATGTTGAACTCTCTCGCCTGTATTATCTTTTTTATGACCAACTTTATCGATTTTAAATCTACTAATTATCGGGGACTTAAGCGTTATTCTATAATCATTTTGGGAAGTCTCGTTATCCGAAAACATTCTCTTTTCACTATCACTTAGATTATCATAACGCTTAGCCGAAATACTTATAGGAGCGAATAAGGTAAGAAGTTGGGCATAGTAAAGGACATCATCATCTGGCAGCCCCGCATGACTTGGGCCAATGCCCAAAGGCCCTCTTTTCAGCACCTGCTCTATCTCACTATCAGTGGAAACAGCAGCATATATACTACCACCTAAAATCAACCCCAAACCCAACAAAGCCCACCCCCAACCAGGCACCAACAACATACCGGTCATTAATTTTGAAAATGCGAAAACACTACCACCGATTACTGCTAGTGCATGGCCTAAAGCGGCGTCCATATCTCCACGACTAACACTATTACGAACGTCCCAGGCGCTTACGGTCACCATAAAACTAGCCGCGAAGAAATTCACCAACGACATAGAACGTACAATAGTACTTGCGCCATCCTTCATGAGCTTTTGCTGAACTAAAGGGCCAAGCACTGGTATAGACCTCACCTCAAAAAGCGGCCTCAATATAACTTTCGAAACCAATTTACTTTCGGCGGGGGAATTAACCGCGTGAAGCTTCATCAATGCCGCGGAAAGATCTAATCCTGCACCCACAAATTTCGTAAGACCGTAGCCAACCTCTTCTGGCTTTGCTTGCTTCAAATTCAACATTTCGGAGACAACGTTAAATGCAGCTAACCCCACCAAAACCCGGGACAAGCCCGGCCCATCCGCAACAGCCTTAGCCTTATTAGCCCAATCAAATTTCCACGCACTGAACTTCACAGCTTCGGGATGATCAATCGGCAAGACAAACACCCAAGTGTGGGCAGCAGCTTTAACTACAGCGTCACCAACCTCATCCGCAAGCCTTGCCGGACTCGTTGACGCAACCTTTTTACCCGCCGCATCAACTCGATCAGCGAAAAGGTAGTCGTTACGCCTTGTCAACGCTTCACTCTGGAGATCAGCATCGGTCAATCCAAACGAGAGGCCTTTTCCATGAACGCCGACAATGCTGTAACGCGTCAGGTCAACGGCATCCCTACGCATCACTCTTAATTCACCACCAAGCTTCGGATCCGCAATATCAGCCGCTTCACTGACCGCGGTAAACACTCGGTCCAGCCTGATAGCCGTCAATTCGCCACTCTCACGTATCCGATCAATAACCTTAAGAACGGCGCCACTCCAGCCACTCAGTGCAGTTTCAACCATCCCCGCAACGGTACCTGCAGAGCCAACAGAAACAGGAGAGGAGCTTTCATCATTCGTACCGGAATCAGCCTCCTCATATTTTAGTTGCTGAGCAATCGTACTGATGGCTGATAGACCGAGCCCATTCAAGTGCCGATCAGTGAGGGTCTCGCCCTGACGAGATAGTGCCCTTAACTGCGCCAGCAACGACCGGTCATCTTCTTCGCATTCCCCGTTAGCCAAAGCGTCAATCAGAGAACTCTTTTCCAGACCCAGCTTCAGGACACGAGACAGAGTAATTGGCTCTTCCACACCCTGCGCTCTAAATACACCAGGTAATTGCTGAAAAATATCCAGCAGGCCTGCATGAAGAGAGAATGCCTCGCATGGCCCGAGCCCTCTATGATGGAGATAGTCACCGCAGACCAAATCAAATTCACCGCTAGCAACTAGCATTTCGAGCTTGGTTAGATGACCCTCTATGCTGTGAAGTATCGTTCGGCGTTCTGATTGCTCTAGGATTTTGTGGAGTTTGTCTTGATCTACTGCGGCCCGCAGCTTTCTAAGCTGACCAGTTGAGTCGGATGCATTCGGATCAAATACCGTCTGACGTATCAGCATTGCTGAATGAACCAGCGGTCTTTCCTGTATGGATACATCAAGAGCGTCAAGATAGTGAAGCGCCAATTGAAGCTGCGCCAACGAGTGGCGCAGCCTGAACAATGGATCCGGGATAGCTACGCAGACACCCCCCCTCTGCGAGCGGAGATGCTGCAAAAGATCTGCCCCTTGGGGGCAGGAGAGCTCAAGAATGTTCGCCACCTCACTCTCCTCACCGGCATCCACCGGATCTGGTGCGGTAGCCTCCAGTGCATGCTCGAGCGGGTTCTTCATCAATTGCTCAGTGTATTCAACAGGGTCTTTTACTTCGCTTCTCGAGGCCGCCCGCCGTGCTGACTCCCTTGCCTGCTTTTCATTACTCACCAATAGCTTGGCGAGCTTGCTGCACAGATCGTCTTCACTCGGCCCTTCAAAACTGAGCACAAAATCACTGGGATCTTCAATCATTAGTTCAATGCCCAGATCCCGATGCCTGAGTTCTGGAGCGTTCTCAACACGTGATGCAGGGAATCCGGTTTCAAAACTTAATGAATCAACTGATGTGGCCGCCCAGGCATGACCCACTCCAGTCGTCCTTGCATTACGAACTGCGTCATTCTCTTCAAGTTTCTGAATATAAGACCAGTCCCACTGGACTTCACTGTAGGCCATGCGGAAATCGTGCATCACCGCTTGTCCCTGGAGAAACACAGGAACAAGCACATCGTCCAACCACTGCCCCGCTGATGGGCGCACCATTCTCAAATCGGACTGAGGGTCGTTGACCTCCGCACGCGCTTCCTGAAGATCAACGTCACTAAATTGGGAGTTTTGATTGATCTCCAATTCTCGCCAGAGCTTGTCTTTGCAAAAAATGTAGAGAAATCCAGGGCGTAGCAATGCCACCCCTTTACCCTGATAGATTGGTGCACCGCGCCCTTGCTGTACCGGGAGGTTATCGGCGATCTCCGCCAGAGGTTTGATCCTCAAAAGAGTATTCTCTTGGTAATCCTCACGCTCAATATTGGATCTTGCATGCTTAAGAAGAGGAACAGAGATCTTGCCTCCATCACGCTTGGGGATCGTCAGCACCAGGTCTTTGGGATCTGTATCGTCGTAGTCCGCTCTTCTGAGAATTGAGCGATCCAGAGACTCATCTAAAAAATCCACCGTGTCCGTCATACCCTCTCCCCTCCATCGCTTCCTTTCACCGCCTCTACTGAATCCCGCTCCAAGTGCCCGCCAATCACATCAATAATCAGTTTTCGATCAGAGCCCGGTAACTGTTCAAATTCCGTTTGGTCGGGAGAGGCACCTTTACGCTGACTAACCATTGCCAGTTCAGGAGACTGCTGCATTGCTGCCCGATCTCTATCAAGCACTGCAGGCAGTTCCGGAGCAACTGTACTCTCCCCCGAACCACTCCCCGGGCTGCCCCCGGAATTGATCTTGATCCCCGGCCCACTCAAGGTCACGCCACTGGGGTCCAGCTTGATAAAGCTTCCACCCCCGGAAATCGTCAGCTCTGCTCCGGCATCCAGAACCACTTTGGCACCGGCCTTGTGATGCACTTCGGTGCCGGCTTCCGAGGCCATGGTGCGGGCGGTTTTCTGATGGTAGGTGCCGCCCACGGTCTGGCTGCAATCTGCGCCAACGGACAGCCGGTTTTCGCCGTCGGTGGTGCAATGGTCCGCCGCTTTGATGTGGCTGAACTGGTGGTTCTCCACCGTCAGGTGGCTGTCGTTCTTGATGACTTCGGTGCGGTTGTTTTCCGTCAGCAGGTCCAGGTCTTTCTGGGCGTGCACATAGATCTGTTCTTCGCCGGCTTCGTCTTCAAACCGCAGTTCGTTGCTGCCCTCACCCTTGTGGGTTTTGGTTTTCAGGGTGGTGCGGGTTTTGTGTTCCGGCAGCGCATACGGCGGTGTGTTGGTGGCGTGATAGGTTCTTCCGGTGATGATGGGCTGGTCCGGGTCGCCGTCGAGGAAGGATACGATGACTTCGTGGCCAATTCTGGGCAATGCCATGAAGCCGTACTGGCCACCGGCCCAGCCCTGGGCCACGCGCAGCCAGGCGCTGCTGTGTTCGTCGTTCTTGGAATAGCGGTCCCAAGGGAATCTTACTTTTACCCGGCCGTACTGGTCGCAGTGGATTTCTTCACCCTCGGGGCCGGTG
>NZ_LLYU01000041.1:0-6565 GCF_002049515.1 Marinobacter sp. tcs-11
CCTGATGCTACCAAAACCGAGGGGGATTTCGGGGTTTTTCTACAGCCTCAACGCCTGCGGCAGGAACATATGGAGCACATGCAGGAACACCTGCAGATTATGCGAGAGTCCGGAATGGGTCCAGGCATGATGGGCCAGGGCGCGGGAATGATGGGGCAAGGCATGGGAATGAACGGCCAGGGCCCCGGCATGGGCAACCGAAATCCTGGTCAGGGCCAGATGAAGAATCAGGGGCCTGGCAACAGCGGTCAGGGAATGCGGCAAGGCAACCCGGCCATGACCGAAGATCAGCGGCTGCAGCGCATGGAACAACGGATGGACCAGATGCAGTTGATGATGGAACAAATGCTTCAGAATCAGCGCCAGGGAAACCAGTAACGCCGAAAACCAATCAAAGAAGAGAGTGACTCTGAAGATGGAAGGCTGGATGGTTTAGGTGAGTCGGATTCCGGCGTAGCAGTACTGCTGGAAGCACGTTACGCGCTTACAAACGACTGGCGTTACTTTTTGGATGGGCGCGTATCAGCAGGAGAGATTGGTACGCTCGGAATTTTCGGCGCAGGAACGTGCTTGGTGTGCCAGGCTGATGGTACTGGCTGGGAAGTGGGTGCTGCCGTGACTTTCCACGATAGCAAGCTCGCAAACCGGTACTTTGGCGTAACCACACAACAATCCATCGATTCGGGGCTGCCGGAAACTGATGTTGATAGTGGGTATAGATCAACAGGGGTTAATGTCAGCTACCGCAATTACCTGGGCCAGAACTGGCAGATCTTCGGAGAAGCTCTGTACGAAGCGTTCGGGAGTGATGTATCCGACAGCCCAATCACTCGAAATGATTATGAGGCGGAAATAGGCGCTGGCTTCATTTACGTTTTTTAGGTTTGGCTTGGTGGCGTACGCAGGGATGCGCTCAACGCCTGTACCAAAGAGGTGGCAGTGACAGCTTCCATAACGTGCGTGAGCTATGCATCCGAACATCCTATTTAACATAATATACATTATGCGCAGTTTGATATCAGTTCAAATAACATTATTACGGATTTTATTTGCGCCCTATCTTTGTCCTCATGCAGCCTTAAAGGAGCTTTCCCGATGAGCAAGACCGGCCAGGCCCGCGTCCTCACGCCCGATCAGTTCGCCCACCTGTTGAATGTGATCCAGGAGCACCGCTACCCGGAAAAGAACACCGCACTGGTTCAGATCAGCTTCAAACTCGGGCTACGGGTGCAGGAAATTGCGTTGCTTCAAATCAAGGACGTGGCCGAACTCGGCCCCGAAACTTCGGGTCAGCGCTTGTTCAAACTGAAGGAAATCCTGGCGTTGCCGGCGGCGTATACCAAGGGTGCCGATGCGTTGAAGCGATCCAAATCGACATACCAGCGGCGTCGAATCAGTTTTAGTGTTCATGATTTTGACCAACTCATACGGCAAATCGAGACTATGGCGAAAGCCGGTGCGGAGATTCGACCGGAAGATTTCTATCCGGAGGTCAATAAACATCGTGGTAAATCGCGCGATCTTCCGATGAATGACGTTGCTCTGAGAACGGCTATAGAAAATCACCTTGCGATCCGACTGGCAGCGCACCCCTCAGTGAAAAAGACGGATCCCCTATTCTTGACTCAAAAAGGAGGCCCCTATTCTCCCAATACTCTCCAGGAACACTTTGCTCTCATGCAAAGGCATTGGGCAGGTATTGAACGAGCCAGCTCCCACAGTGGCCGGAGGACTTTAATGACGAATATCATTCATGAACAAGAGAAGTCCGTTAAGGTCGCTCAAAAGATTGCTGGCCATGTGTCACCGTCAACAACGCTTATCTACGAAGAACCTCCTGAGGAGTCATTGAAGGAAGCGTTGCAGGATGCTGGCTACAAATATGTTGGTTAGTCCAGCACCCGAATAACATTTAAAGCGCAGTCGTCATTAGTATCCAAACGCCTCGAATGCCCTTGGTTTGCGTACATGACCGGTTAAAGTTTTCTGCTACCTTGCCATAGCGCCGGCTACAGGTAGCTGCCCTGCCCCCTCGAGATCGACTCATTTGACTACTCCGGCCCACCCAACGTGGATTTCATGGCAAATGGGATCCTCTAGTGACTGAAAAGCGAAGTTGGATTTGGTCGCAAAGCGAACATTCAGACTAGGGGTAACGCCCTGGGTAAGCTGCCGGTGCGGAGCGCAGCGTAGTACCGGTCAGCTTCACCCACTGGTTATAAATTAGCGCCGCCCCCGATAGTTGACGGTATCTTCGATTCCTAAGTCTTCGCGCATAGCATTCAGCATCCGATCAGCCTTCTCACGCATCTGATGCCATGTACCGGGGGCACCCTCGTACATTATCTCTATGAAGAAATCGATCATTTCATTGTAGCGATCCATAACTTCCTGGCTTGAAACCAGAGCGATGTAGCCATAGGCCTTGTTGCGGTTTAAAGAGAAATTTTGCTCTACGGCTTGATCAAATTTTTCTTTTTTACCCAGAGAGACAGCTTCAAGTTCGCGGAGAATTTCGCTGACGATATGCACGACATCTCGGTAAATGACCAGCTTGTCGTGATGGCGGGTTAAATCTTTTGCTTTTAGGGTATCGAGTTCCTGTTTAAGCTCTTCCAGCTTCTCGGAATGCTTAGCCCTCTCATTCTGGAGCATTCTTTTTGCCCAGATTCCTCCAAGCCAGTGGGAGAAAGCCGCAACGATTAGCGCGCCTCCTCCCAATGAAGCTATTACAGCGCCAGCGATCTTAAATATATCGTCCATAGTCACTTCAATTTATAACGCCAATATTCAGCGGCGGCCTTTGCGTAGCGAAGCGGAGAAAAGGCCGTCCGGTGGAGGGCCGTCTGGCCCGGAACGAACTGGAATGACTGGTTAGCGATTTCGCGCGGTCTGAATTGCACCACGAACCCCTACGCCTAAAAGAATTACACCCGTCAGGCAGCTCAGAACTCCAACACTGAACCAAATGCGCTTCATGGTTTGAAAATGCTGTGTAAGCCGCATCGTTTACTGACTTTCAACCATTGCCTGGTGCGCCCGGGTATTCCACTCTCGAGACTCCGGCTCGAGAGTCAGAACTTCGTCTCTCATTCTTTCACGATCGCAGTCAGTGCCTTCTTTCAGGCATGAATTATATAGCTCTATCTGGCGATTCACCCTGCGAGCGTATTCACTATAAGCGAATGCAAATTTTTCGGTCTCAGCCTTGAACTCAATGGCTTGAAGCTCAGCTTCATGGTAGGCAGTCCAAGGCTGATTAAAGCCGTAAGCGAGCAACGAAAGGCCTACAGCAATGAGAATTTCGTTTAGATATTTCAACAGTTTCCTATCTCGCTAACGCTTGGCACAGCGGACGTTTTGGAGCGACGAAGGAGCGGAAAAACGTTCCGACTGCTGCCACTGGTTATGTGATTTGGCTGCTGCCTTCAAGGTAACTCCCAAGCTCCTGCTGTAGCTGTTGCACTGCTGCCCGAAAACCCGACTCTTGAGACTCGAGCACTTTCGTTGCCAGCGATTGCCAGGCGCCGTCCCGCCAGACCTCAGCATAGCCAAAACCTTCCTCTCCATCCCACTCCAAAAGCACCCGCTTTTCACCACACGCGAAGATCGTTCTGATAGATCCGTAACAGTCTACATCGTCATTCTCGGACTCTATCGTGAAGCCAGCGGCGCTCAAGCTGGGCAAAAGCGCTTCTTGTATTCGGTAATGCTTATGCATTGCATTCACACATAACGCCAATATTAAGCGGCCGCTTTTGCGTAGCGGCAGCGTAGAAAAAGCGGTCCGGTGGAGGCCGCAGGCCGGAACGAACTTGAATGACTTGTTGGGCGCACTCCCCTCATGACCGACCTTTAGTCCAGAATTTGGAGGCCAGCGCACAGTACCAATATGCCACCGGACAGAAAGGAAATAATTGACGCCCACATGAAGCCAACGCTCCATATGCAGATGCATGGCTGCTTGCTCTCTCGACCGAACAGCGAGCACCTTTTCCGATTTTCGGCTTTCTTCGAGAACTCCAGTGAACAGAGACGGCGAAACCTATTGTGTATAACTGCGCAGGCAAGACCCATTTGAAATGCGAAAACTGACCAGATAACAGCCCTAGCCAATACCTCCAGATCAGGCTTTTCAATAATCCCAGACAAGAACGCGAGCAATGCCACGGCACCACCACCGTTTATCAGCAGTAAGCCGCGCACGGTTTCTGAATCAATTGCTGCTCGTGTTTCCCGACCTTCAGCCAAAGCTATCTCCTATACGCCCAACGCCGTTGTTCAGCGGCAGCCTTGGCAGAGCGAAGCGGCGACAAGGCTGTCCGGTGGAGGGCCTTCAGGCCCGGAACGAACTGCAACACTTGGTTATACGTTTTTGAAATTGTTGCACAAAAACTCCTTGTGATTCCCCAGCATGGTGTCTGGCGTTGGATAAGCAAGCTGTATTTGAGAAAAACCACCGCAACTTTCGATAAAAGGCTTCATGATCCTGCTATCACCCGCGACTGAACACCACCCATCACCTGTGCCACAAATTGCCCATCCCCGCTGCCCAGCAACGAGAAATGCAGATGACGTAATTTGAACCTGATCTAACCTGCTCAACTCCAGATTCTCGTCAAACTCCAGACGGTTGGGGTCGCTATAGGTAACATGAGTCTCACCCAACTTACTCACAATGCCGATCAATGCCTCCAGCTTCCCCCGTTCCAGATGCCGGGGACACTTTCCGTCTCCCCAGTCATCCTCGAAAACCACAGAAGCCCAATCAGGCTTGAGCCAGATCCGGTTTGGATAAAGTGAATAGTCAACGTACTCAGTAATCAGGTTCATTGGACGTATAACGCCGCTCAGCACGCGCGGCTACGAAATGGAGGCGAAGCCGCAATGTAGTAGACGTCGCCGTGACTGGCCTTGTTAGGTTCCTATCTGCCGGGCTCAGAATCTGGGTCATCATAAAAGTGCGCGGTATCGTTTCGGATTTTATTGATCCTTGAGTAAAGCTCGTTACGACTCTCCAAACTCTCCACCTTTTTTATGGCAGTCCAAGCTTCGGCGTATTGATTCCAGAAATCATAGAAGCAATTGCGAGCTTCTGTATCGACACATTTTCGCGAGAAGTGCATTTCGAAAGTTTCAACGGAGTCGGCAGCTTTTAAAGTCGGATTTGTCGGCTCGGGAACCAACTGAACAGCTACCGCTGCCCACGCTGCCAGTGCACCAAGAATAGATAGCAAATTTCCGGGGGAAACCCAATTCCGCGTCCTGGACTGCCATTTATTACACTCTTTGCATAACAGAGCATCACGCTTGATCTGGCTTTTGCACCACCGACAATCTTTTTCGGCGCGCCTATTTTCGGGCATTTTTTGCTGCTCCACTTGAGGGTAGCTTGGTATACCTAACGCCGCGCACACCGGCGCGAGCTTGCGAGCGTCCGGCAGCCGGAGGCTGCGTAGTGCTGCGCTTGGTTATGTGTTGATGCTGCCACCACCCTAGTTCGACAGATTGAGCTGCCACGACACGCCATATCTATCATTCAGCCATCCAAATTTTTGGCTAAAGCCGTAGTTATCCAAAGGCATTAGCTCTGAACCACCTTCGGCGAGGGCCCGAAATGCCTTCTCTATTTCGCTCATTGATTCACACTCAACGTACAATGACATGGAGGGTGTAAAGGTAAATTGGTGGTCAAGATGGCTGTCTAGCGCCATGAATTCGGTGCCGTTTATCGTAAACCTAGCCATCTTGGCAGAACCTTCTGGTTCATGCTCGCCAGCTTCGTAGCGCTGAAGATCAATGATCTCTGAACCAGGGAATAGAGAGGTATAGAACTTGATCGCCTCCTCTGCTTTCCCAGCCTGCTCTCCGACAAACATGAGCGAGGTCTTAATGGATTTCATCTGTTCCTCCGTTCTAGTTTGCACACATAACCCTTGCAGTTGCGGCGGGTACGGAGCGCAGCGTAGTACACGTCCGACAACCTGCACTTGTTAATTATAGTTTCGGGCTGCGCTATAGCTCAGACTGACAACCTGCCAAGCATCACCATCCCACTCCCAAGCTTCCGAGAACGCCACCAACGGCCCTTGGGCTTGGCCAGAGATGGTATACCCTTGGCCAGTGATTGTGGTGCTGCTACCCGTACTACGAATCGTTAGCTCTGTATCGCGTTTCTGCCCTCCTTGGGGAAACCAACTCCCATTACGCTTGGCTGACGAGATAGCGTCGATCTGGGATTTCTTAGATTGAACACCGCGCTCGGTAGTGACGGTGAAATTATCTGCCTGGACGCGAGCGAGGTGCTCAACATCACCTGCGAAAAAAGCCGAGTACCAGCTTTCTCGTACTTGTGTCAGATCTTCTTGATGCATGGACTGATCCCTGTCTTTAAAAATTAACAGCTTATTAGTTTGCATTCGTAGTAAACCGCATCCGCACCACCGTGTCCAAAACTGTTTCACACCGCTGATAGCGTCGATTTTTCATAGTCTTACCAGCCATTAGCTGGCCGTTTTCGGGCTTCTGCGTCCGTGAAAAGTCTGCACGCGGTTTATCCTTGCAC
>NZ_LLYU01000042.1:0-5268 GCF_002049515.1 Marinobacter sp. tcs-11
TTAAATGTACGATATTTACCTAATTTGCCACACTTATAAGTAGTAACCCACCTCCGCAGCCATTTATTGGTGTGGTCTACAGAGGATTATGTCTTTTTAGAGGGGAAAATCCCTAGAACCCCAATACGCTTTTTAACTCCGGCATTACTGTTAACCCGTTGCCAGTAAGGCGGCTCCAGCCGGGTTGCCGGTAAACGCACCCCACCATGAATTTTTTCTACCCGACCAGAAGACGCTAACAGCTTAATATCACGCCGAATAGTTTCTTCAGACACCGCAAACTGTCTGGATAGCTTTGACACGGACATTGACCGGTGTAACTCCACCAACTCAAGAATTGCTGTTTGTCAGTCTGCCATAGAAGCCCCTTTTATATTATGGCAATAAGTATATCCGGTTCCCGAGCACACTCAACGAAAAGCCACACAAAACCACAAAATGTCACAAATATTCACAAGAATTGTCATATTTCAGGCCTAATCTGACCACCCTAAATGTCGAGCGTGACCTTTCCGACATTCACAGTCATACATAAATCCCATACACAAGGAACTGAAATGAAAAAGCCTGGCTGCTTTGCGCTTTCACCACTAATGCTTGCAATGGCAACATCGGTGGCTACTGCCCAGAACAATCCTGAACAACAGGAAAAAACACAGAAACCTGAGCAAATTGTTGTTATTGGTCAGAAACAAACGTTTGCCTCAAACACTGTTTCAATGGATATGATTTCACGTCGTCCAGCGAATGCCTCGGTAAACACTGTGGTACAGGAACTGCCAGGCGTTATCGTTCAGGAAGCTGATACTTTCGGTTCTTCAGACTGGATGACCAACATCCGAATGCGGGGCTTTAATACCAGTAATGGCCAGATTGGTACCACGCTGGATGGCTTGCCAAACGGTGGCTCAGGCTACGGGGGGGGTAGTAAAGCCAACAAATTTATTGACGTATTCGATCTTGAAACCGTTGAGGTGAGTCAGGGTACCGCCGATATCAGTTCACGTTCCAATGAAGCCCTTGGCGGTACGCTAAACTTCATCACGACTGACCCAATGTCGGAACAAAACGTCAGCCTTTATTACATGGCTGGAGATCAGGATGCCAGCAAATTCCGTTTCCGCTACGATTCTGGTGAAATTGCTGAAAATACATACTTTTTCATCAGTGGCTCATCCTCTGAAAACAAGGACGTGTGGGATAACGCAGCCACGACCGAAAAAGATTACCTGACCGGTAAGCTCATCAGCGAAATCAACGGCTATAACATCACTGCATTTGCAACGTATAACGATTCTAACGAAAACGAGTACGAGTATATATCCCTTGAACAGTTCGCCGAGAATCCTCGCCATGATGCCCTGCACGCCAACTGGACTGGTCTGCCAAGCCTGGATGAGAACAACCGTAACGGCTGGCGAGCTCTGCGAGATAACCGTTTTTATAGCCTGAAACTGGATAGAGATTTTGGTGATTTCGCTTTTAACACCTCCGCTTACTTCCACCGTATGGAAGGCCGCGGCGACTGGATCCCACCTTACGTAACCGATGTAGATGGCGACGGCACATTAACCGCTGAATTATCCGGCGATACGCTTTACGGCGATTATAATGGCGATGATTTTTTCTTTGTAAACGCCGGCACTACTATACCAGGAACAGTGATGAGCAACTGTACGGGTCGATTTGGCTTAAGTGCGGCAAAGGATCCTGAATGTTATGAGGGCAATGTTGAACCAGTCAGCTCTTACCGCACCTCGAATTACTCAAACCGTCGCTACGGTCTGACCGGTGATGCGTCTTATAATTTTTCCACGGGGGATGTCGCCCACATTCTGCGCGTCGGCTTCTGGTATGAGAACTACGATGCAGATGTCACTCGTCAATGGCATCTGATTAATAACCCACAAACCAGCATTGAATTCAGCAAGACTCCATACTGGGTGCAATACAAGACCGAAGCCAATACTAAAGAACTGATGTACTACATTCAGGATAACATTGAATTCGGCCCTCTGGCTGCCAGTATTGGTGTAAAACAATTCCAGGTAGACACCACCGTCGATCATTTCTACAACGACGACCGCACAGGTCAGCTGGATAACACCTCTGATCCGCTGCTTTATCTGGGTGCAACATACACCACACCAATTGATGGACTGGAAGTATTTGCAGGGTACTCGGAAAACTACAAGTCCATCGTACCGGGCATTATCGATTCTGGTTTGTCTAACAACGAACTGGGTACCATTGATCCGGAGACCTCAGATAACATTGAATTAGGCTTGCGGTATAACAACCGTGACTTTAAAGCCGCTGTTACGTTCTATGATATCGAGTTCGATAACCGAATCGTTCAGCTCGATACCAGCGTACTGGAAGGTATTGACTACAAGGAAGAAGTGGACGGCTCTTATATTAATGCCGGTGGTCAAAAAAGCCAGGGCGTAGAATTGCTGGCCTCTTACCAGCTAACCAGTGCACTGCGTCTGTCAGGTTCTTACACATATGATGATTCAGAGTATCTGGGTACCGGTGATACCGGACTGGATGCGGAGTCAGGCATTGTAGCGGGTAACCGCGTATACGGTGGCCCGAAGAACTTTTACTCACTGGCGGTGGATTATATGGGAGATGCATTGAGCTCTGGCTTGTCTTTGCGCCACATTGGTGATCGTTACATCAACTTCGAAAATTCCGCGTCTGCACCAGCCTACGACGTGATTGACGCATACATTGGGGCGGATTTCACGGATGTGGTTCCACAGCTAAAAGAGGTGCATGTTCGTCTTAACGTCAACAACTTGCTGGACCGTGAATACATCATTGGTGTAGGCACCAACAGCGTTTACCCGGGTTCACCCCGCACCGTATCACTGACAATAGGCGCAGACTTTTAACTGGTCTGCCTTTAAATTGACATAATACGCCAATAGCATTCCTTCGCATCTCGCGAAGGAATGCATTTTTTCGGATTCAAGGTACTTATATGGCCGATATTAACCGTCGTCAGTTTCTCGCCGCCGCAGGAGCCACCAGCGCCTTCGCCGCGTTCCCATCTATTGCCCGGGCGCTTTCGATTCCTGCGAAAGTGAACACGGGTACGATAAACGATGTAGAACACGTGGTGATCCTGATGCAGGAAAACCGGTCATTTGATCACTACTTTGGTACCCTTTCAGGCGTTCGAGGGTTTTCAGACCCTTATCCGGCACCAGCGAAGGCAAGAGAGAAGCAACAGGCCAGAAATGTCTTTCTGCAGCAAAACACCACTAAAGCCGGACCGGAATGGGTGACACCGTTCCCACTGAACACCCGTCAGAACTTTGCCCATATGAGGGTTGAAGGAACCCCTCACTCCTGGCCAGATGCACAGTATGCCTGGGATCACGGCCGCATGAGCCAGTGGCCGGATGCCAAATATCTGCATGCCATGGGTTATTTCGAACGCGACGACATACCGTTTCAGTTCGCACTGGCCGAGGCATTTACCCTGTGTGATGCCTATCATTGCTCAGCTCATGTGGGTACCAATACTAACCGCTTATTCCTTTGGTCAGGTACGAATGATGGCAACGCACTAAATGGTGGCCCGGCAATAGGTAATTCTCACGATAACCTTCCTGAAAATGGCGGATACCCGGAAGCTTACACCTGGAAAACATATGTAGAGCGTTTACAGGAAGCTGGTATCGATTGGACCATCTATCAGGATATGGCAGATAACTTTACTGACAATCCGCTGGTCGGTTTCAAAACCTTTCAGGACTCGTTTGCTGGTCTGCCAGGCAGTGACCCCGAATTGGCCCGCCGGGGACTAACGACCCGGGCGCTGGACGCTCTGCGGTCAGATGTAAGCAACGGTGCGTTACCACAAGTGTCATACATAATCGCGACAGCGCAAGGCTCAGAGCATCCAGGGCCGTCCAGCCCGGCTCAGGGCGCGGCTTATATCGCCGAAGTACTTAATGCACTCACGGCCGTGCCGGAGGTGTGGTCGAAGACCGCCCTGTTTATTATGTTTGACGAAAACGATGGCTTTTTTGACCACATGCCGCCACCAGCCCCACCATCTCCTGGTGCAGACGGTAAGTTCGCTGGCATCTCGCAGATAGCGACAGAGGGTGAATACCACCAGCATTTTTCTGCAGCGGATAAGAATCTGGAACATGCCGATCTACTGGGCAACCCCTACGGTCTCGGCCCACGGGTTCCTGCGTATGTTATATCGCCATGGAGTCGTGGAGGATATGTGAGTTCAGAGGTGTTGGACCACACCTCAGTAATTCGTTTTCTGGAGCAACGCTTTGGTGTGACTGAACCCAATATTTCTGCCTGGCGCCGGGCAGTATGCGGTGATTTCCTCAACGCATTCGACTTTAAAACGCCGAATCACACAAGCCTACCGGTATTTCCGAATCCAGGTAATGACGCCCAAATGGCTGGGGAATTACCCGAGCGTACCGTGCCAACCATTCCAACTGATATGTCAATGCCAACGCAGGAAAAAGGGCGCCGCCCACAGCGGGAGAATTTGTACAACATTAATGTTGAGTTTGCTGCACAAGATGACTCGCTGAAAATAACGTTTATCAATACCGGTAGCCGCGCGACAGTGTTTCACGTGTATGATCGGTGTAATTTAGACGCCATTCCAAAACGCTTTACCATTGCTCGTTCCAGAAGTTATAGCGATACCTGGAAAGCTGCGGACGGAATGTACGATCTTCAGATCATGGGGCCGGAAGGTTTTCATCGTCGCATCTGCATACCTCGTGATCAATTGTTAACGCTCAATCATATTTCTTTGCGTATAACGCCTGAAGGTTGCTTCCTGACCACGCAAAAAGAAGGCTTTGCGGTAGCGCTGAATAATACAAAACGGGAACAAAAACCACTGCCAATTGCAGCGAGAATACCCGTACCATTCGATACCAACGGTCGATATGATCTCACGCTGTCACTTGGGGGGACCGAAACCGCTTTTATTGAGTGTGCAGGCCGGCTACCGGTTTAAGGTAAATAGCGCCGGAACATTCAGCAATTCGCATTATCACGATGACAACTCGCAGCCTGAGTTCGTCATCATGCCGGCCCCGGAAAGCTTCCTGTAAACTGCCGATTCCGCCCGGGTGATATGGTTAAGAGTATAAGAAATATTAACGCTATGTACTACCCACTGTGTCAGCTGTATTTAAGGCCAGTTGCACGTGTGTCAAATGGGTACTTTTCAGGAATCAGTGAAGTAGTTGTCATCAAGATAGACGC
>NZ_LLYU01000043.1:0-4504 GCF_002049515.1 Marinobacter sp. tcs-11
GTGCAAGGATAAACCGCGTGCAGACTTTTCACGGACGCAGAAGCCCGAAAACGGCCAGCTAATGGCTGGTAAGACTATGAAAAATCGACGCTATCAGCGGTGTGAAACAGTTTTGGACACGGTGGTACGGATGCGGTTTACTACGAATGCAAACTAATAAGCTGTTAGGCGCTACTGCTCACCTTTATATTTGGGCTTCGCATGAGACATTCTGAAAGACATAGAACCGATCGGATCGGCTGGCTTCGTGCTGCGGTTCTTGGTGCAAACGACGGAATTGTGTCTACTGCGAGCCTGGTCCTGGGTGTGGCGGCGGCAGGGGCGGACTCTAAGGCTGTTTTGATTGCAGGCATTGCTGGTCTCGTCGCTGGCGCTATGTCGATGGCAGCGGGGGAGTATGTGTCAGTCAGCTCTCAAGCCGACACTGAGGAGGCCGACCTTGCCAGAGAGAGAACGGAGCTGGCTGATGCGCCTGAACAAGAGCATGCTGAGCTTGCCGAGATCTACGTTAAGCGCGGTTTAGACCGGGCGCTAGCAGACGCAGTAGCAAGTCAACTAATGAAGCAGGATGCGCTGGGAGCCCATGCCCGTGATGAACTTGGCATTTCAGAAGTATCCACGGCACGTCCAATTCTGGCTGCGCTTGCGTCAGCAGGTACATTCTCGGTAGGAGCGGCCCTTCCTTTATGCGTCGTCTTTCTGCTTCCGGCGTCGCTACTTATATGGGGCGTCCCCGGTAGTTCACTGCTTTTCCTTGCCTTGCTAGGCTCATTAGCAGCGAAGGTCGGCGGCGCTCCTGTTCTTAAGGCTGCCTCTCGGGTTACGTTTTGGGGGGCCTTGGCTATGGCTTTGACGGCTGGGGTCGGTGCGCTCTTTGGGGTGGCCGTATGATGTGCTGGCGTTGCGTTCTCTCGCCTAACCAAGCGCTGCTGTCGGACAAATTTTCCGCTGCGCTCCAAATTTGCCGCAGAGCGCGGCGTTAAAAGGCAAAGGAGTTCGCATGGCTTATTGGGTTAACCATCTGATGGGAAACGCAGAGCAGAATTTCCCACTTGATTCATTGCCAAATCTGTATGACGAGCTTGCCACAGCGGATGGCGAGCATACCGATGTGTCTCTTACCCATGAATCCGAATGGTGCCTGTCAGCTCTTTCTTCGGGGTTGGTCGTGTGGGAGAACGTGGCAGGAGATGGTGAGCCAAAGCACATGGCTGGAGTCTCAAAAGAGAAAGTCATAGCTCTCTGGAGCCTTTTGGCGCGCGGGAATTTATCTGAAATAGATCAAGAGCGCTGGATTCCAGGCTATGGCGCCTAGAGCTTTTAACCAGGCGGTCAACCGGACCGCTTTTCCGCTGGCGCTCCAAAGCGGCCGGTTACCTTCGCGTTATGAGTGCAGGAGAGAGTTCACGGATGGAGAGGGAAGATCTGGTTCTTGAAGAAAGCTCTAGAGTCGCCTTGATCACACTGGCGGCTGGAGAGGAATCACCTTGGCATCATCATTCTGCTGTCACTGAACAGGTAGTTTGCGTGAGCGGGAAAATCACGCTCAAACTCGCACAGGCCTCAATGCCCGTCATCCTTTCCTCGGGGCAGCGGCACCAGATCCTGCCAGGAGTGAAGCACAGCTTGTCGAATTCTGAGGGAGCTGCATCAACATACCTCCTTGTTCAACAAGGAGTCTATGATTTTGTGCCAAGCAGCTCATAACCAGGCCAAGCACGGGGACAGCTTTTCCGTTGCGGCTTCGCCTCCACTCCAAAGCTGCCCGTGTTGGCAACGTTATATTTCAAGAAGTGAACTTTGGAGCTCGTAATAGGGAATAAAAATTACTCGTCATGGTCGTTAAGGCCTTGGCTACTTTTGTCAGTCCACAAGTTACCTTTTAGGGAAGTGCGGATTCCGCTGAATCAAGACGACACATACACTGCGCTTGCCCAGCATACCGATGCAGGGAAAGTCCCGGTTCTCAAAGACAATGATCTGGTCATCTGGGATTCACTGGCAATTTGTGAGTATATTTCCGAGCAGTACCTAGACGGCCGCGGATGGCCGAGTTCCGTTGGTGCGCGAGCAGAAGCAAGATCTTGCTGCGCAGAAATGCACTCGGGTTTCACAGAAATTCGAGGCCAACTGCCAATGAACTGTCGCGCAATCGGACGCAAACTTCCTCTTAATGCAGCCCTTGAACGAGAGATAGCTCGGATAGACCGAATCTGGTCGCAATACCGAGAAACCTATTTGAGTGAGGGCCCGTGGTTGTTCGGTGAGTTCTCTATTGCAGATTGCATGTTTGCTCCAGTTGCGTCGCGATTTAAAACCTACGGGGTCAAGGTCTCGCCGGTATCTACAGAATATATGCAGTTCGTCCTCGACCATGAACAAATGAGGGAGTGGGTTAGCCAGACTCACGATGAGCCTGAAACCATAAACGTGTCCGAGGTGGGAATATAACAATCACAGTCACGGCGACGTCTACTACATTGCGGCTTCGCCTCCATTTCGTAGCCGCGCATGCTGTTGGCGTTATACTAATTCGAAATAAAGTAAGCGAACATTACCCGGAGATAAAAGCCAAATCCGGATGGCCAAAAAACGATTTCAATAGTCGTGGCAATTTTTGCAAACGTCGAAGCTGCCGGTAAACAGTGCTCCGAAGTTGTTCTTTGCTGTTAATGATCTTTTTACCGACGTGATGGTATTTGATATAGCCCCAAACAGACTCGTCAGGATTCAGCTCCGGCGAGTACGGCGGCAGGAAGAACAACCTGAGCTTGCCGTCGAGACTCTCAACATAGTCTCGAACCCGACGAGCATGATGAACCGGGTGGTTATCGAGGATCAGGAAAACCGGCTTGTCAACGTCTTGCACCAGAGCCTTGAGGAAACCAAGAAACGCATCGGTGTTCATGTTGCCCTGAATGGTCTTAAAGCGAAGCTCGCCGCGAGGCGAGATGGCCGAGATCAGATTGATGCTGAAGCGACTGCCCGTATTACGGATGATCGGAGTTTCACCCCTGGGTGCCCAGGTGGTGCCACTGTGATAATCAGACCGAATGCTGGCTTCATCGCCGAAATAGATGGTGGCGCCGACTTTTTTTGCTTCCTTGCGAATTTCCGGGTAGGTCTCTTCTTTCCATTGTTTCACGGCCTCTGGCTTTTGCTGGTAGGCCCGATGCAGGGGTTTCTGAGGCGTCAGCCCCAGGTTTCGAAGCAGACGACCGACCGAGACATCGCTTAACCGGACGTTGAACTTTTGCCGGATGAGCTCACGCACTCGGCCCCGAGTCCACAGGGCAAAATCAAACTTCAACTGGTCCGGCGTAAAGGTCGTTATCCAGATATACAGCTCCCGGATCTGAGCACCGCTCAGTTTCTTGGGACGACCGGAAATCTGCTTGGCCTTGAGCGCGTCAAAGCCACCCTCGCGGTAGGCAGCCAGCCATTCATAGATTCGTGCTCGGC
This sequence comes from Marinobacter sp. tcs-11, assembly GCF_002049515.1. Classification (NCBI taxonomy): domain Bacteria; kingdom Pseudomonadati; phylum Pseudomonadota; class Gammaproteobacteria; order Pseudomonadales; family Marinobacteraceae; genus Marinobacter; species Marinobacter sp. tcs-11. Next base: position 3,463 of record NZ_LLYU01000043.1, read on the forward strand.
TCATCCCCAGCGCTTTGATGACGACTTCTGGACTCTCGCCATCCATGACCCGTTGAACGGCGCGAACGCGAATGGCTTCTAATGTTTTGTGATCAAGTTTACGACCGTCATCGTGGCGCATGTGTGTAAATATCCGATAAGCTTGGCGAACGGAGCCTACATTATAAATGATGTTCGCTTACTTTCGAACCCATTAGTACGTAAAGAGATATCCCGTGAAATACATCGATTCCAGTCAATTAAAAACCTATTTGAAGCTGGGGCGGGAATTGCCGCAGTTCCTGGGTTTTGGGGAGTACTTCGAATCTCGAACCTTTGAATGGGCAAATCTGTTTGGCTCACCAGAAAAAGCCAAAATTGACCTTATCCGATCATATGACGCCGGGGCAGACTGGGGATGTTGCGATGTACTTTCTTTCGGACAAGTAGCCGACGATGATCCTTCAGAAGAAAAATTTTTTGAGGGAACGTTGGAGGAGTGTTTGTCATGGCTGGAGTCGGAGCTTGGAGGCGATAGAGAGAAATTTGTTGGCCAAGGTATGATTGACCAAGTCTACGAAGAGCAATGTCGCCATTGAGTGGGGACCGTATAACCAGTGCGTCAACGGGACCGGTTTGTTCCGCTGCCGCTCCACAAACCGGCCCGTTACGCCGGCGTTAAAAACCTAGGGAAGTCCTAAATGGGCCGAAAGTTCATTTCTCAAAAGAAACAAACAAAAGAAGAGCTTTTTGACTCTCTGGTCAAGAATGCAATAGATTTTTTGGATTCATCGCTTGATGATTTGGAAAAGAGGCCTAAGAACTCTATTGTTGATTTTTATACATCAATTGAGTTGTTTCTTAAGGCTCGTTTGATGGATGAGCATTGGACTCTTATTCTTAGTAAACCCGAAACTGCAAATATTGACAGTTTTAGAGTTGGGGACTTTCATTCCGTTTTCCTAGAAGACGCAATCAAAAGACTTAAGGAGGCTCTGAATAAGTCTCAAAATCAGCGATAATACGGTCATCGTCAACTGCACAGGATTCGTTGCCACCATGG
>NZ_LLYU01000044.1:0-3712 GCF_002049515.1 Marinobacter sp. tcs-11
TGTGCAAACCGGTCACGATCCCCGGAATGACCGGTCACGTTCGCCGGAATACGCACCATGGTGGCAACGAATCCTGTGCAGTTGACGATGACCGTATTATCGCTGATTTTGAGACTTATTCAGAGCCTCCCTAAATTCGGGAAAAGACCAGGGCGGCAATGGTTCGAATAGACTGCCCCAGCACTTCACGAACGTCTCTTGTTCGCCAACCCAGTCTGAGCATCCGTAAGTGGGTTGCAGCGTGCGCCAGAGCATACCTCTGGCTGAGGATATGGGCACGTTCCAGATGGGTGAAGGCTGTCTGGAAATCGCCTGCGCCTTCCGCCCTGCGTGTCGCCTCAAGCTCCGTAAGATCGGACGCCTTCAATTCACTGTGCATCGATGTTTACTCCCCCTGAAATGCCAACGACGGGCCAATAATCGACCATTTGACTCCGAATGGTTCAGCCTTTCAGTGCCAGTATGCGTTTGGCACCCATCAATACGATGGCACCAACAATTCCCCCAATAATCAGATCTGGGTAGTTGGTACCGGTCCAGGCAACGAGCAGCCCCGCAAGTATTACACCCAGGTTGATGACCACGTCGTTTGCTGAAAATATCCAGCTGGCTTTCATGTGAGCACCGCCCTCACGGTGTTTTGCGATCAGAAGAAGGCAACTGATATTCGCGATGAGAGCAACAGATGCGACGGCCATCATCATTAACGACTGGGGATCACTCCCAAACAGAAAGCGCCTGCCAACTTCAACCAATACCCCAGCGGCAAGGATAAGCTGGAGGATGCCAGCCACATGCGCCGCTCTGACCTGCATTTTGATTCCGTGTCCAACGGCGTAAAGTGCGAGACCGTAGACGGCGGCATCGGCAAGCATGTCTAGCGAGTCTGCAATCAGGCCAGCAGACTGGGCGATCAGGCCCATCGTCATCTCGACCAGAAACATCAGAGCGTTGATTGCCAGCAGTATCCATAAAGTGCCGGATTCTCCGCTTTCGTTGGCCTTAGAAGATTCAGCCGCTCTGACGGATTCAGCGCTGGCGTCTTCTGTCCGCTGCAAGGAAGCACCCAGGCCCAGGTTTTCCAGTTTGCTGGTAATAGGACCGGTTTCTCCATGGTGGATAATTTCCAATGTACGACCCGATAAATCGAATGACAGCGACTGAATGTTTTCAACGCCAGTCAGTGCCATTCGAATCATTCGCTCTTCCGAGGGACAATCCATTTTTGGTATTTTGTAGGTGCTTAGCTGGCTACCTGTTTCGGCGGTGGCGCGTCCCTGAAACTTGTCATCTACGACAGAGTCTTCACTACCACACTGCCCATTGCAGGGTTTGCTCATTTTCTCGGCTCCGGTTTTCGTACAAATGATGCAATTTAAAACCCTGTAGCCACTACAGGGTCAATAACTAATCTACACTAGTAGTCGTCAAAATCGGCGTTTGTCTGGATAAAGATCTACAATGATAAGTGCGATGGTGTGGACGTCTAATTTTATTTCGAGGGTAAACTTTATGATTTCATTTAAAGGACTTACAGCAACCGCTGCGTTGTTGGTTTTTCCTGCATTCGTGCTAGCGCATGGTGATCAAGGCTCATGGCAAGGGCATGGTCCTGGCATGATGATGGATCAGGAGCAAATGCAACAGATGCACCAGAACTGGTCTCACATGAACCAGCTGATGCAACGCATTCCTGATGAAGCTTCACCGCAAGAACGGCAACGATTGATGCGAGAACACAGGGAGGCGATGCAAGAGCAAATGGGTTTTATGCATCACGGTATGATGGGCCCCGGCATGATGCGTGGACAAAACGGCATGATGGGAGGTCAGCACATGATGAACGGCGGCGGTAAATCAAAGAATGGTGGTAGTCTGTCTAACGAGCAACAAATTCAGATGATGCAGGAGCGCATGGATCAAATGCAGCTGATGATGGAGCAAATGCTGCAATACCAGCAAAATCTAAAGGTAGAGTGATCGAGAAGCCTTCAAATACTTTTACTTAACAGACGCGTAGTAACTGGCGAGTTTGATAGGCTGAAGTTTGTGAAAACGGCGCAGTAGCTGGGTTTCGGTCTCAACGAAATCCCTGGCCTTTTACGGCTGGAAGATGGCGCTCTGGGCACCACTTCGAATGTTCGCTTTGCGACCAAGGTGAAAGAAGAGCTGGAGTACATTCCCGCACAGTTGAAGGTGCTGGAATACTGGCAGGAAAAAGCCGTCTTCGAGCAGGGTGGCCAGGAGCATATTGTGGCTGCACCGCGCTCAGCCCACCCACTGGGCAAATGCATTGCGACACCGTCACTGCGGGCTTACCTGATTACCTCCAAATACGCCGACGGCCTGCCCTTGTACCGCCAGGAGCAAATGCTCAAGCGCCTGGGACACGAAGTCAGCCGAACCAGCATGGCGCACTGGATCATCCGCCTGAACGACGTGTTCAAACCGCTGATGACCCTGATGCGGGAAACCCAGAATGGCAGTAATTACCTGCAAGCTGATGAAACCCGGATCCAGGTGCTCAAGGAAATATTCCTACAGCGATGAACTCACACCTTATGCCGGGCTGATATATGACTTTGATCACCGGTTCAGTGGCTATGTCAGCTATACCGAAATTTTTCAGACTCAGAACGTACGTTCCACAAACGGCTCTCTGCTTGATCCTATCACCGGCCGCAACTATGAGCTGGGCTTGAAAGCGACGCTGGCGGATGCGCTGGACATGAACGTGGCCGTTTTCAGGAGTGAACAGGACGGCCTGGGTGAAGCCATTCCGGGTGAAACGGTGAGCGGTCGCCCGGACACCCAGGCGTATCGGGCCGCCGATGGCGCCACCGTTGAAGGGCTTGAAACCGAGCTGGTTGGGCAATTGGCGCCGGGCTGGAACCTCAATGCCAGCTTTACTCTGGCAAATCCGAAAAATGCAGATGGGGATCGCATGAATACCACACACCCTCACCGGCAAGCCAAACTGTTTACCAGCTATCAATTTACCGGTAACTGGCGTCCGCTTCGCCTTGGCGGAGGCCTGCGCTGGCAGAGTGACATCTACCGGGATACTCGAGGACCGGCAGGCACAACACGTGTTACCCAGGGCAGTTACTCCGTGATAGACCTGATGGCCCGTTACGACTTTACTCCTGATATCAGTGCTCAACTGAACCTGAACAACGTGTTAGACAAGGAGTACCACGATCAGGTCGGATTTTATAGCCAGGCCTGGTGGGGCGCACCACGCAACCTTCGCTTGTCACTGAGCTACGACTTTTAAGTGGTAACAAGCCCCTGCTGATATCTGTAGCTCATGGCCGACAGATAAGTCTGCCGTGAGCCATCGACGCAGATATGAAGTCAGCTCGTTGATAGGTGAGTAATAATGTCCTCAATGGGACAACTCAAACCCGACAATTTGAAGTCGCTCAAAAGCGTGCGACAATGGCGTTTCATCGAAATACTGATGCGCGGAACAAAGGTCGAAGTGTCCGAATTTGGTCAATCCATTCCAGACACATCTGTGCCCAAAAATGGCGTTAATCGGTGAAAACCGCTCAGGATAAGGGCTTCATGCAATCAGGTCTTCTTACTGTATCTGCTTGAACAGTCTCGAATCAGCCCCTATTATGCCGTTCAGCCCCGACCAGAATCTGTGCACTCCGGAGGCAAAGGTCATAGGTTCGAATCCTATCGGGCGCGCCATGAATATCAA
>NZ_LLYU01000045.1:0-3272 GCF_002049515.1 Marinobacter sp. tcs-11
CTGACTGAATAGAGAGAATCGAGACTCTATTCGGCTGGATATTGTGGATACGTTCTCGGGCCGAACTGTGATTCGACGCGGCGGGGTCACTTGCTCAAAATACTTCTGCCGCGCAGACTCCTAGGGCACAAGAGGGTAGGCCGCCCTCACCTGCCTCATCACAATCCTGGCATCTTCCGGTTTCAAACCCTGCTTTCGCAACTGCGGCATCACCATCGCGCCCACAGCCTTACACCGAGATTGATCAATGCCGTACTTTTGGAACACATCGGCAATGGCCTGCGGTTGGGCATCCGGATTGGTTTTTAGCAGCTTGCCAATGTCGATGGCACAGGCCTGCTCTTCAGGGGCAGTGTTCTGTTTACTACGCCAGATCAGGACAGCCACGATGGCGGCGAAAACACCGATGATCAGAAACTTCATGGCAAGGCACCTTTGTCCCGGCTTTTCCTAGCGAATACCCTGCGCTTGCAGCCACTGACTGATCTGGGCCTGATTCATGGCGCCACTCTGGCGCGCCACCTCCCGGCCGTTCTGGAACAGAATCAGGGTCGGTATGCTGCGAATCGCAAACTGACCGGCCGGCCCGGGGGCTTGTTCCGTATTCAGCTTGGCAAAGCGCACTTTCCCGCGCCAGGCCTTCGCGGCCTGCTCGAACTGGGGCGCCATCATTTTGCACGGGCCACACCAACTGGCCCAGAAGTCCACTAACACAGGCAGATCGCTGCGCCCGGTGTGGGTAGCAAAGGTCTGCTCCGTTAGCTCCAGAACCTGATCCGGCCAAAGCGGTTGTTTGCAGGCGCCACAATTGCCGCCGGAGGACAACTTGTCGGCCGGTACGCGATTCACTTTGTGGCAATGGGGACATACCAGGTGTCGAACGTCAGTCATGATGAACGGGCCTCTGATTGGCTGATGGTAGAAATAATCAGGGCAGGAGAAGAGAAATCAAGAGGCACAAGCACCATGCTACTGTCGATAAAACAGTCGGAATTTACAGCCCCGGCGCCAAGCGGTATCAATGTGTTTCGGTTTTCCGAAGTTTTTTTATAGGAATGTGCCCCAATCTATCAGGTTGCAATTTAAATAAACCATCAGAGGGAATCTTGATGACACAGATTATCGAACAGTTTCTCGAAGTTTCGAGCACTTACCTGCTATCACCCTGCGACAGTGACTGCTGCCACAAATCCGCCGCCTGATCTCGCTGCCCCTGAAACCACCGGGTAATGCCAGGCAACGGCCAGAGTGCTGCCCTCCTCGTTTAAAAAGCTTACCCCCTTGTGTAACGAGCGGGTTCTCCGTAAAAAGGCATAGGAATCACAGCGGCCAACCCTCAGGCAAGGCCATCATCCATCCCAGGAGTGTTAACCGTGATTGTTCGCGAGCGCCCCGGCCCACTCCGGCTGTTGCTGGCCTGGAAAGGGTCTGTTGTCCCCCACATTCTGCCGCACATTCTGCTTACGGGAATGTTTGCAGCCGCCGTTACCTGGGTTTCGCGCCACCACTACCTCGACGGCATGGTCGACTACACACTTCTGCCGTTCACGATCATGGGCATCGCCCTGTCCATCTTTTTAAGCGTGCGCAACACCGCCACCTACGACCGCTGGTGGGAAGCCAGAAAACACTGGGGGCATATGGTGTACGAATTTCGCAGCCTGGCCCGGACTAGCACCATTTACCTGAGCCCGGAACGACGCCGGGAGCTTCTGACCCGATGCCTCGCTCACGCCCACCTGCTGCGCGGCCAGTTGCGGGGAGAAGATGTACGGTCTGACCTGCCTGGGTCACTGGCACCCGAACTCATTGACCAGGCCCTGAGCACACGCAACCCCGCCGCCTTCATGCTGCACCGGGCCGGAGACGTACTCGCCGAAGCCCACAAGGCGGGCGATCTGGATTCTGTAGCAACCGCGGCCGTAGACCAGCACCTTCATGGCCTCGCGGGCATTCAGGCGGCCTCGGAACGCATTGCCCTCACCCCGTTGCCCTTTGCCTACACCCTGCTGGCTCACCGCACGGCGTATGTGTTCTGCTACCTGCTCCCGTTCGGTCTGGTAGGCGTCGCAGGCTGGTTTACGCCGGTGTTCACCGCCATCGTGGCCTACACGTTTTTCGGGCTGGATCGCCTGTCTGAACAGCTTGAGTTTCCCTTTGGCCGACACACCAACGATCTGCCGCTGGATGCCATCTGCCGCATTCATGAAATCAGTGTTGCCGAAGCCCTGGGCGACCCGGCGCCCGAACCGCTGCAGCCGGTCAAATACCAGTTGCAGTAAGGGCCCGGCAGTTACAACGGCCTGCGCCCGGTTCTCTCCAGCCGCTCGCTCACCCATTTGTGATACAGCTTTGCCAGCGCTGGCCGAATTACCGGCAAACCAATCAGCCAGGCAAGCGGTTTCAGCAGCCAGACCCGCGACATCAACAGAATATAGGCATCCAGTTCCCGGTGGATGTTGCCCTGGCCATCTTCCACATGGAGCTCCTGAAGCGCGGCTTTCGGGTCTATACCACGTTCCTCCAACTCCTCATCACGGCCGGTGATATCCACCCACTCCACCGATTCGCCGGTCCTGCCCGCGAGTCGTTCATAGAGCCTGCGATCCTTGACGCAGCTCGGGCAGGCGCCATCGTAGTACACGCGAAGCTGATCGCCTGGTGCCGTCATCGCTATCCCCCCTGTTTGCATCGCATTCATCTGACTACACGATAAAGCACTGCGTGGCTCCCGTTAACCCTTCGGATCTCAGGCATAACCCGCGAGAGGCTGTACCATCGCCCTGAAATTCCAGGCGCGTATCGATCATTGTCTCGCTCGCATGCTTTTCGATTGCCAGGAGCCTGATCAGCAGGCCGTTCTGCATCATGTTCGGAGCCGAGGCCGCCGCGTGTTCCAGGTTTGCACGACGGTAGACCATATCGGCAATAGCCAGGAAAAAGGTCTGTACCGCGATGCCCCCAAGAGCATTACTCGCAGCCAACTCCGGGTGCCCGCGGTAGGCTGCTGTTACCGAGAGCACCGAACCACTGAGGGACGTCGCTGCCCCCAGAAGCACGGCTCCAGCGGTCGCCTCACCCAGCCCGGTCCGGTCGGCGAGCTGGTCGACCACACGTGTGATGCGTGTGCCCGCAATCGCAATGACGTAAGCGCCAATAAATCCGCACCTGTGGCTGGCAACTGAATTTCGCCACACTGATTCCTGCTTTCAAATGAAGGAGGAATCCGATGACCACCCCTGATTTACATCAGTTCTGGCAACAGACGCTAT
>NZ_LLYU01000046.1:0-3133 GCF_002049515.1 Marinobacter sp. tcs-11
GGAATATCGTTTATCGACAACTTCGGCGGTTACAGAAACTACCCCGGTTATTGAAGTCTTTTTTCGGTCATCCGGACCTGGCGTATATCGCCGGGTGATGTTCGCTTACTTTGTTTCTGATTAGTAAGATGTGGCAAGACTTTTGCGGAATCATATTTGGAGCAATGAAACCCAACCGAAGGTATCCATTATGAAGAAGCAGTTTTTCACCAAATCCGGATTTATCAGTATCACTTTGCTTGCAGCACTTCAGGCTGCGCCCGCCATTGTTAGCGCTGACGTCAGCTCAAATGTGAGCGCCAGCAGCAACTATCTGTTCCGGGGCGTCACCCAGACAGACGGGGCTGCGGCTGTCCAGGGAGGGTTGGATTATGAGCATGCGTCGGGCTTCTACGCCGGTGGTTGGGGTTCCAATGTCGATTTTGGTGACGGCACCAGCTATGAGCTTGATCTTTATGCCGGATTCTCCGGCTCTGTGGAAGAACTGGGTTATGACGTTGGGTACATTTATTATGCGTATCCTGACGCGCCGGACTCCATCGACTTCGGCGAACTGTACGGCGAGATCAGTTATGGCATTGCGGCCATCGGCCTGGCCTACACGATCAACAGCGACACCAGTGGTGATGGGGTGTTCGTGCAGGGGGATGCCTATTACTACGCCTCTGTTGGGGTGCCTCTGGAGGACAGCTACAGTGCCGGTGTGACGCTTGGCTATTACGACTTCGCTGATGACGGCAAGGCTTCTGTCGGCGAGGCAAGTTATTCACACGTCGCCGCCAACGTTACAAAGGATGCGGGAAACTTCGGTTCTTTCAGTGTTAACGTGGAGTACTCGGACATTGAGTCAACCGACGCGCTTGGCTCTGTCAACTCGGATGATCCGAAGTTCTGGCTGGGTTGGAGCAGGAGTTTCTGATCGGCCAAGTGATCACAAGCAATTCAGATCCAGAATAAAAAGCCGGCCCAAATGACGGGCCGGTTTTTATTTATCATGCAAGAACCCACCATCGTGCGCCTGCCTTGACGCCCGGTGACTCGACATCCTCGCCCTTACCTCTGCCCCCCCCCTGCCGCCAAAGCTCATTTCTTATCCGGTGCCTGAATTTCAAACTGTATTAAAGGTTTGTCTGTAAGGTCGTTCCAGATTCCCACGCAAAAATGCTGACTCACTGACCTCAGTCAAACAGCCAGGATGATACTGAATGAACAAACGATTGTTGTTGTGCGCGATGATAGTTCCGGGAGCCTTGGCCGTCTCTCCTATGGTGTCGGCCCAGGCAAAAGAGAGTGTGTCGCTGAAAGAATATCAGCAGGCCAAAGCCAGCCAGGCTGTTTCCCTGAACCAGGCCATGGTGATGGCTTTCGAGAATAGCCCGGTATTGGCTTTGAGGCGGGCCGCGGTCTCGATACAGCAGGGACAGCTTGATCATGCCAGCCGCTGGGCGCCGAGCAATCCAGAGTTTGAGTTGGGGGCCCGTCAGGCCCCGGATCAGGCCGACGAGTCCCTGGAATATGGGAAATGTCCGTAAAACAGGGTAAACAAACCCGGATTGATCTCAATACCGCAGTCATTGGGCTTGCCAGGGCCCGGAATCAAAAAGCCTCGGCGGAACAAAAGCTCGAGCAATCAAAAATTGACCTTACCGAAGTGCTCGGGGTGTCCCCCTCCGATGCCGTTGGGGTGACCGGCGAGCTTGATGTGACGCTCGAAGACCTGCCTCCGACCAGCCAGCTTGTCGAGATGGCACAGAGTCAGAGAGCGGACCTGAAAGCGGCGGCCGCCAGAATTGCAGCGGATGAATCTGGCCTTGAAGTTGCGAAAAGCCTGACGATTCCAAATCTGAAAGTCTTCGGATTTTATGATCGTGAGGAAGGCTCCAACCTTTTCGGTGCAGGGGTGTCGATGCCTTTGACCGTTTTTCATGATTATTCCGGTGAGCAGAGACAAGCTGCTGCGCGGCTGAAAACCTCCGAGCTTGAGGCAGAGGCCTTGCGCCTGGCTACAGAGCGTCAGGTTGTGTCAGCTGTGGCCCGGTACGAATCCACCGCCGTTCGGCTGCGCCAGATGAACGAGTCGATCCTGGAGCGTTCAGAGGAAACATTACAGTTGATGCAGAAAGCACTACGGGCGGGCAAGGTCGGTGCCTCGGATGTTCTGGCGGCACAGGACAATCTCCTGTCGGTAAGGCAGGAATACGTTCAGGTGCAGAATGATTATATCGATGCCGTCCGGGCGCTGGAGATAAGCACGGGAGGTGCTCTGTCGATGTCAGCCGGTTCCTGAGGGTATGAAACTCAAAATTGACCGTTCTCTTAGTACCGTTCTCTAAATATTGAGGGTGAATGAATGATTCGCAATCTGAAGATATTTTTAATCGTTGTCAGCGTTCTGGGTATGCCGCAGGTATACGCTGCCGGAGAAGCCGAGGGTGACCAGCACGAAAATGAAGAAGCCGAGCATGCCGGAGAGGAAAACCAGTCCCGCCAGATCCATCTGACGCCGGAGCAGACAGAGTTACTGTCGATTCAGACTGTGACGGCTGCCAAGGGGCGCGCTGGCGCAATTGTTACGGCACCTGCCGAGATTCAGTATGTGCCGGATCGCGTGGCCGAGGTTGGTCCGCTGTTGGAAGGAAAGTTGACGGGGTTGGTGGTTGACCTGGGGGATTACGTCAAGAAAGGGCAGCTATTGGCAACCCTGAACAGTGTGGAGTTGGCCCGGATTCGCTCCCGGTTGATCTCGCTGGAGGCCCGTAAAGAAGCAGCCGAGTCAGACTACAATCGCGAAAGACAATTGCAGGACCAAGGTATTTCCAGCGAGGAAGAATTTCTTGATGCCAAGGCGATCTACCTTGCCACAAAAGCGGAGTACGATTCCGTGCGGGAACAACTGGCGGTATACGGTAGTGAGTCGCCAGGTGACAGTGGGGGGCTGGCGCAATACGCGCTTCGCTCACCCATTGAGGGGCGTGTCGAACAGATGCCTGTCCGGCTGGGTCAGACGTTACTAAGAAGTACAAAAGTAAGCGGACATCATTTATAATGTAGGCATTGTTCAACCGACCTTATCGGAGTTGCCTACTCATGCGCCATACTGACGGTCGTAAACTGGATCATAAAACTCTGGAAG
>NZ_LLYU01000047.1:0-2420 GCF_002049515.1 Marinobacter sp. tcs-11
TGCCAGGACCAACGGGTTACCAGAATCGCACCGATAATCCCCATCATCGGGTCCAGCCAGTTCCACCCGGCATATTTACCCGCCAGAAGGGCAACAATGGCAAGGACTGACGTCAGCGCATCCGCGAGCACATGCAGGTAGGCGGCCCGGCGGTTGTGGTCATGGTGATGATGGTGGTGACCGTGATCATGCCCGTGACTGTGACCATGGTCATGGCCTGCATCCCCCAGTATCCAAGCTGACACCCCGTTGACCACCAGGCCAATAATAGCCACAAAAATGGCCCCGTCGAAGGAAATGGGGACGGGCTGGATAAAACGCCCAACACTCTCGATGACCATGTAGAGCGCAAAGACAGCCAGCAGAATGGCTCCGGTAAAGCCGCCCAGCGCATTGACCTTGCCCGTCCCGAAAGAGAATCGGGCGTTGCCTGCGTTTTTCCTGGCATACGCGTAGGCGAAGGCCGCAATGCCCAGAGCCACTGCGTGGGACCCCATATGCAGGCCATCGGCCAGCAACGCCATGGAGCCATAAACGATTCCGGCCAGAATTTCCCAGACCATCATCGCCAGTGTCAGGCCCACCACGATGAGTGTGCGGGTTTCGCCAGAGCGCTTCTGATCCTGACCAAACACGTGATTATGTTGCCAATGGTCGAGTCGTTCATGGTGCATAACAGTGTTCCCGGCAAGACTGATGGTTGGTAGACCTGTAGGCAAAATCTCACTTTTGACCTATCCCCCCTGGGGGGATAGCATGGAATGCTACTGGAGTCAGATTTCTACCACAACCTTTCTGCTTCTTATGCTGTCACTGGTGAAGCCATGCTTGAGATTCTGAAGCACCGAACCTATCGCCATTTGTTTCTGGCCCAGGTCGTTGCATTGCTGGGTACGGGGCTGGCTACGGTGGCCTTGAGTCTGCTGGCATTCGATCTGGCCGGAGACGAGGCGGGACAGGTGCTCGGCACCGCCATGGCTATCAAGATGGTCGCTTATGTCTTGCTAGCCCCCCTGGCATCAGCTCTGGCGGAGAACATACCCCGTCGTGCTCTGCTGGTCTCTCTGGATGTGATTCGAGCGGCGACGGCGCTGGCTTTGCCTTTCGTCACCGAAGTGTGGGAAGTGTACGTGCTAATCGCGGTCCTTCAGTCCGCCTCGGCGGCCTTTACACCAACCTTCCAGTCTACGATTCCGGAGACTCTTCCAAATGAAGACGATTACACCAAGGCGCTGTCGCTTTCCCGATTGGCTTACGATCTGGAAAACCTCATCAGCCCTGCGCTCGCGGCGTTGATTCTGCTTGCCACCAGCTGGCAGGCATTGTTCTCGGGCACGGTAATCGGTTTTATCGCATCAGCCTTGCTGGTGGTGTCCGTTGCTTTGCCCTCCGGGGCCAAATCAGAAAAACGTCGCGGCGTTTATGATCGCGCACGGGCCGGATTCAGAATTTTCATGGCAACTCCTCGCCTGCGCGGGGTGATGTCACTGAACCTAGTTGTCAGTCTTGCGGGAGCCATGGTGATCGTGAATACGGTTGTCCTGGTGCAGGGACAATTCGGCCTTACCGACCAGCATACGGCTATGGCTTTTGCCGCGTTTGGTGGCGGTTCCATGTTGGCGGCATTGGCGTTGCCAGCTTTATTGAAACGCTGGCAGGACCGGCAAGTCATGCTCACAGGAGGTGGGATTCTGGTTGCCGGGTTGGTTCTAGCGCTGCCGGTAGGCTCTCTGGAATGGCTGTTACCCGTATGGGCATGGCTAGGCGTTGGTTTTTCCACCGTTCAAACGCCCATAGGCAGGGTCCTTACGCGGTCGTCGCATGCTGAAGATAGGCCAGCTCTGTTCGCTGCCCAGTTCTCTTTATCGCATGCCGGATGGCTGATCGCGTATCCATTAGCTGGTTGGCTGGGCTCTTCTGCGGGAATGACCATCACTCTATTGATACTTCTGGGGTTTGCTCTCGGCGGGCTGATCCTTGCCGTGAAGTTATGGCCATCTGTTGATCCGTCAGAACGTTCGCACCACCACGACGATCTTCCAAGTGACCACCCTCATATCGCAAGTGATTTCAACTCCAGTGTCCACAGTCACAACTACGTCATTGATAGCTTGCATCCCAAATGGCCAGATTGAGTTTTGCAGTCACCGCTTAGAAAACTTCAATGGCCGCCACCTCTGGAATGGGGGGGGGGAATGCAGGGGCGTTTCTTAGGCAACTCGGGGGAATTAAATCCAGAAATTTGGGATGCTGCGAACGTTCGCTTTTGTTTAGCTTAAACTCCGCGTGTGCATTGGTCGCAAAGCGAACGTTCAAATTTTGGACAGTGCTCGCGTTGACCAGAGCCGGAGCGATTAACCGGCACAGCAGGACAACTGCTTTACATCCTTGGTGAACGTTTGCGCACAGAGTTTGAGTCC
>NZ_LLYU01000048.1:0-2176 GCF_002049515.1 Marinobacter sp. tcs-11
CCTGAAAAAAGGCGATCAGCTCAAGGACGTACCTGAAAACCAGATGAGCTTCCGGACAGGCATGGAACACCCGAGTGGCTGGGACAACTACCTTGTGGCCACCTACGTCGATGAGATGTGTGTCAGCGCGGGATGCAACAACACCGCCACGAAACTGGACGAGACCGAGTCCCTGTTCCTGGTCGATTTCATCAGCCGCTACGCACTGACCGCCAGTGCCGATGTCTTCCTGAAAGTGGACAACCTGTTCGATGAACAGCAAATTGTCTCACGTTTGCCCGATGGCGCCAGGCCAAACATGCCACGTACCACTTCGCTGGGGATCAGCGTTAATTTCTGATCAACAACCCAAGGCCAACTGATCGGCGGCGAGTTCGCCTTTGCATTCCCTCTCTGTCATAGCCCCGGTTTCCAGCCGGGGTTTTCTGGCTATGAGAGACCTAACAACCTAATCCCGACAGACTGCCAGACGACTCCACGTGCGCGTCGGTGCGCCCCTTTTTCAGGAATTGATTATTGCCAGATAGCTATGTACCCAGAAACTTCAGATGAACTCTATTCAGAGCGGGGCAGACAAAAAAATGGGCAGATGAATATCTGCCCTAAAAACCTGAGTACTTCATTAACTCGCAAGAACTATATCAAGCTAAACTGAACTCTAACTGAATTTTCCGATTGTTTTTGATCGCAATGTTTCCCGTACCAGTGCCCTATCAAGTGGTGAGCTCAACCAAGCCCCCTCCCATGCGTTCAAAATGCATATTGCAACCTTGCACGCACTTCATCTCCACTAGTGCCATTGGCTTCTTCCCCATCCATATAGCTCACGCCAAGTCGGACATTACTGTTGGCGTAATAGTTGAGCCCCAGTGTCGTTTGCTCGCCGTCAGTTGTGGCCAGCCCCACATCACTGTATTTTCCGTCGCCATCTTCAAAACGGGCAACAACTTCCCAGGCTCCTTTGGGCGATGACGGTTTCACTCGCTTGAACGCCCCAGCCTTGTAAGGACGGCTTTCGCCGGTGACAACCCAACCAAGCTGTACGTAATAACCATCAACATCCACCTGACCTTCTTCGGAATCGAAGTATTCGGCCTGGGCATGGAAGGGCCCGGAAGCGCCGGCCAATTCCAGATTAAACGTATCGACCTCATCGGCCTGAACGTCGGCGTCACGCGTGGTATAGCCCGCGCCAAGATGAACAACAGCATTATTCGTTTGAACGGGTGCAAATGTGCCCCGCGCGGTTACTGCCGTGTTATTGAAGTCGTCGCTGCCATCGCCGTCTGCCTCGAAATAGCCGATACCGTAGGTCCAGTTGCTGCCCTTGCCGCTGAGCTGGATGCCACCGCTGCGACCGGGGGCATAACGCTCGGTCATGGCAGATCGCTCAAGCGCTGAGATGTCTTTTGAGCTCGTTAATTCTTCCAGGCCGAATGGCTCTTTCTGTTTACCGATAGTCACGGTTGCAGCTGAGCCAAATCCCATGTAACGAATGTACAGGTCTTCAGCAGTACCGCCGTCGGCGCCATCACTTTCAGCGACGTTGAACTGGGTCTTGTACGCCCAGTCGCCAAAGTGGCCCTTGGCGTAGAGGCGTGCCCGGCGCACATCGAAATCGGTAGTGTCAACACCGTTGTCGTCAGACTGCGTGGCGTCGTAATCCCACTGAATGCGCCCGCCGAGCTGAAAAGACGCAGAGTTATCCGACACTTTCACTTTGATACCGCTGTCGGTATCGATCACAAGGTCTTCGCCGCTGGTCGTAACGTTTCCGGCCTGTGCAGCAGAAGCGGCAGAAATCGCCAAAGCCAAGCCCAAATATTTCTTGCTCATGATCTGTCTCACCTTTTTCGGTTTGCTTGTGTGTGTTGAAGCGCCATTAAAGTCTATTTGGCAAAGATTACAGAATGGTTACAGAGAATGCATCAAAACAGGGCGCTGGTCCGGGCCGGTGACAGGTTCTGGGGCGCTAGGTGTTGCGGTCGTTTTTCGGGGGCAAGCTCAGAATGTGCCGATTTGTCTCTATAATTATGATAAACAAGAATAAATACTAAGAAGTACAAAAGTAAGCGGACATCATTTATAATGTAGGCATTGTTCAACCGACCTTATCGGAGTTGCCTACTCATGCGCCATACTGACGGTCGTAAACTGGATCATAAAACTCTGGAAG
>NZ_LLYU01000049.1:0-1699 GCF_002049515.1 Marinobacter sp. tcs-11
TGTACGTGGGTCTGGCCTTCCGGCCGCTGGATACCCAGACCTTTATCCAGCTCCATGACGAAGCCCTGCGTTACTTCGGTGGCCTGCCCGAGGAGTGCGTTTACGATCAGACCAAGCTGGTGGTGATCAACGAGCAGTACCGGGAGCTGACCCTCAATCAACGGTTCCATGAGTATGCCACCACGGCAGGGTTCCGGATCCATGCCTGCGAAGGCTACGATCCGGAGAGTAAGGGCAAGGTGGAAGCCGGCGTGAAGTACGTCAAGCAGGATTGCCTTTACGGTGAAGTCTTCCGGGATCAGGAACACGTGCGCCAGCACGTGCAGGACTGGGTTGAGAGCGTGGCCAATGTCCGCATCCACGGCACCACCGGCGAACCACCCAGGGAACGCTTCGAACGGGATGAGCGAGAACACCTGGAGGCCTATCTGTCACCAGCTTGCGTGCAGCCGGTGGCCCACGAGACACGTCGGGCCGACAAGACCGGCCTGATCGCCTGGAAGGCCAACAAGTACTCTGTGCCCATGGCCTGGCAGCAGGCCCGGGTGGGCGTTCTGGAGTCCGGCGGCCAACTCCATATCAGCGACCTGAACACAGGCGACGTCATTGCCAGCCATACGCTGTGTTCCGATAAAGGCAAGGTGATCAAGAACACCCATCACTACCGCGATCATGCCGAGCGGGTGGCCACCCTTGAGAGCAAGATCAATGAGATGATCGGTAGCGAAGTCGGGCAACGGTTGTGCCAGCAACTCAAGCGTTCCGAGCCCAAGATCTACAAGGATCAGTTGGTGGCTACCCGTGACCTGCTCAAGCGCTATGCACCCGTGGATCCGGCATTGATCACGACGCTGGCAGAGCGTCGTGGCATGACCGCCACACGGCTGCAAAGCTACCTTGAAGCGGCCCAGGCCGCCGTTCTCCGGGAACGGCAGCCGGAACCTCTGCCAGAACCCAAGGAAGCACTGGACCTAAGTGCTTACCGCCGTGTTGGCCACTCCAGTGGCCAGGGGGTGACCCATGAGCCAGCTTGAACAGACCGTGTCCCGTTACCGCAGTCTGCGCCTGAGCGCGGCCGCCGACGAACTGACCAGCCTGCTGGCCGAGGCTGAAGCCAACGAGATGTCCTATCTCAGCTTCGCGGACCGGCTTGCCGAACACGAACTGATCCAGCGCCAGGACAAGCGTATCCGTCGGAACCGGAAGATGGCCGCGTTCCCCGTCGAGAAGCGCCTGGAGGGCTTTGACTACCGGCACCAGACCACCATCACCAAACGTCAGGTCAATGCCTTGCTGGACTTCCAGTTCCTCGACGAACGGAACAACCTGGTGTTCATTGGCCCGCCGGGTGTGGGCAAGACCCACCTGGCCATCGGGATCGGCCACAAAGCCGTGGAAGCTGGCTACCGGGTGTTGTTCCGCAATGCCCTGGATCTGGTGGAAGAACTGGAACTGGCCGAGATGAAGGGTGAGCTGAAAAAGCGGGTCAGCGCCTTGGCCAAATACGATCTACTGATCATTGATGAACTGGGTTACCTGCCCATGACTCGGCAGGCCCGCTATAACCTGTTCCAACTGATCAACAGCCTGTACGAATACCGGTCGATCATACTGACCACCAACAAGGACTTCACCAGCTGGGGCGAGTTCTTCCACGACGACAACGTGGCGGTGCCGATCATTGACCGGGTTATCCATC
>NZ_LLYU01000005.1:0-251213 GCF_002049515.1 Marinobacter sp. tcs-11
CGGGCGGTGAACTGCAATCCGCTTGCCTGGGGCATGACTTCGATCCCTGAAGATTATGTTGAACTGACTCATCCTGAGCAGTCCCGATTATAACCACCGACTTGCAGAATACAAACCAACCATGCCTCATTCCTGAGGCATTCGCCTTAACGCTCAGCGTCTCTGCTGGTTGGACAACCACACACTCTGATACGGCTTCAGGGTGATTGACCCAGCCAGATCATCCACCTCCATTCCGGAGATCAAGTCTACCCAGCGATCCGTTCCGATC
This sequence comes from Marinobacter sp. tcs-11, assembly GCF_002049515.1. Lineage (NCBI taxonomy): Bacteria > Pseudomonadati > Pseudomonadota > Gammaproteobacteria > Pseudomonadales > Marinobacteraceae > Marinobacter > Marinobacter sp. tcs-11. The sequence goes on from NZ_LLYU01000005.1 coordinate 272, forward strand.
AGATTAATATCACTGAGCGCCACCTGCTGCACCTCGGGACTGATGTTATGGATACAGAACACCGACTGCTCCCGTCGCATGCTCTGGCGCCAGAACCCGAACAACTGCAACCCCAGGTGCAAGGTGAACTGCGTGGCGTTCGGATGGAACGCAGGTTGAGCGCGGCGTATGGCAATCAAACGCTTCAGCTCCCGGAATGCCTTGCTGTGGTGGGTCAGTGGATCTGCGAGAGTTTCCTCCAGTTGCGACAACTGCCATTGACTGCGGTTAATGGAGCGCAGGCGCCCGGTATGCTCCACCCGCGCCTGATCGTTCTCCGTGGCCAGCAAGCTGTGAATATAAAAGGCGGGAATGCCCTCGAGAGCCAGCATGATGGTATGCGCACACAGGAATCGCGCGAGCTGCCAGTGGTCAGCACCGCCTTCTGCGGTTCCTTTGAGGGCATCCCAGAGCGCAATGTTCATCTCATAGGGCTGATCCCGCCCGTCGGCCGTCCGGCGATAGGACACCTTACCCCCAAACGACTCCATGGTGTTGATCAGGCGTTGCTTTTCATCTTCGGTCAGCAGACCATCTGTGGGCCGCAGACCAACGCCGTCGTGGGAAGCGATAAAGTTCAGATAGGTGGTGCCCAGCTGCGCCGGGGGCATACTCATCAGCCAGGTTTTCAGATGTCGGCAATTGCCGGTCACCAGCGTGTTGATCAGCAGGGGCGGCAACGAAAAGTTATAGATGGCATGGGCTTCGTTGGCATTGCCAAAATAAGTCAGGTTCTCCCGGTTAGGCACGTTGGTTTCGGTAATCACCACCGCGTCCGGCGTGTGATGTTCAATCAGCAAGCGCAGAATCTTGATCAGCTCGTGGGTTTGCTGCAGGTGAATACACGGCGTGCCCGGCTCTTTCCAGAGAAAGGCCACGGCATCCATACGGAAAATCATCACACCCCGTTCCAGGTATTGGCGGATGATCCCCGCAAACTCCAACAGTACCTGCGGGTTGGCAAAGTTCAGGTCTACCTGATCTTCACTGAAGGTGCACCACACATAGCGCTCGCCGTCGTCGGTCTGCACCGGATTGAGCAGGGGCGACGTACGTGGCCTCACTACCTGGCTGAGGTCGTCTTTCGGGTTGCCTTCAAAGAAATAGTCCTTACCCGGGTCGATGCGCTTCTTATAGTTTTCGAACCACCGGCTGCGGGCCGACATGTGGTTGATCACAAGATCGGACATCAACTTGTAGTCCCGGGCAATGGCCTCAATTTCCGGCCAGCCACCGTGACTCTCATTCACCGCCAGGTAATCCATCACCGAAAAGCCATCATCAGAGCTGAAGGGAAAAAACGGCAGTATGTGCACCGCGGAAACGGAGTCCTTAAGGCAGTCATCCAGGAAGCGCTTGAGCGTCACCAGTGGCTTCTCGTCCGATTGCTGAAGCGTATCCGCGTAGGTAATCAGCAACACATCGGTTTCGTCCCAATGGTTCTGGTGGGCCGGTGGGGCGTCGGCATTGGGCGCCAGCCCCATGGTGGCCAGTAACTGCTCCGCCAGAAAGTCACAATCTACCGAGGGATAGACGACCTCGAGCATACCTTGCAGCTTGCTCTTCAGTGGCTGAATCATGGCCGATATTCCTGATTGTCCAGTTCAACAGCCTCCAGCAGTTGCTCACGAATGTCCGGAATGGCACTGGTCACCCGGTTCCAGCTGGGGATGAAGGGGGTGTCCATGGGGTTATCCAGGAAGTAGGCACCGGCGCGCATCACATTCTGGGCAAACAATTCCACCGCCTTTTCTTCCTTGTGCCGATCAAAGCCGAGCCCGTTGATCACGGCGTCGTTCTGATAGGTTTCCACAAAATCCAGAGCAATACGGAAATAGGTCGCCTTGATGGTGCGGAACTTTTCATTGGAGAACACTTCGCCATTGGTGGCCAGCTTTCGGAACAGGGCCTTGGCGATATCCACGCTCATTTTGGACAGCCCTCGGCTGGCATCCTCCGGCGAGAGATCCTGATGCTTGTGATCGTAGACATCAGCAATATCCACCTGGCACAGGCGATTGGTGGCGTAGTTTCGTTTCATCTCCGAGAGCACACCAATCTCGAGCCCCCAGTCACTGGGAATGCGCAGGTCATTGATAACATCTGTGCGGAACGAGAATTCTCCGGCCAGGGGATAGCGGTAGCTGTCGAGGTAGTCGAGAAAATCGTTCGGGCCGCAGACTTTTTTCAGGGCACGGATCAACGGGGTTACCAGCAGACGACTGACACGGCCATTCATCTTGCTGTCGGCGACCCGGGCGTAATAGCCCTTACAGAACATGTAGTTGAATCCAGGGTTGGCCACCGGGTAAATCAACCGTGCCAGCAGGTCCCGCGAGTAGGTCAGGATATCGCAATCATGCAACGCCACCGATTTGCTCACCCCGGAGGCCAGGACATAACCGAAGCAATACCAGACATTCCGCCCCTTACCCATTTCAGTTGGGGCCAGGCCCTGCTCGCGAAGCTTGAGGTCGATGGCCCGCAAACGCGGCCCATCGTTCCACAGTACCTTGAACGGCTGAGGCAGTTCGGAGAAGTACTCCAATGCGTGCCGGTATTGTGCTTCATCGGCACGATCGAGCCCGATCACGATTTCTTCCAGGTAAGGCACCTTTGCCAGCTCCTGGACAATGTGTTTCAGGGCGGGGCCTTCCAGCTCTGAATACAGCGACGGCAACACCAGTGACATGGGCCGCGCTTTACGGAACTGAAGCAGATCGGCCTCGATGTCTTCTACCGGTCGTCGCACAAGATTGTGCAGGGTCGTTACTATGCCATTCTGGTAAAAGTCGCCCATGGCGCCTCTCCTTTACTTTTGGCCACACCAGGCGGCCTAGTAGCCGTACTCAAAAAGAAGATTGAGTACGCATTCGTTCCAACCCTCCGGGCCGGGCTTCAGGGAGCGCATGGGGTGCTTCTGCGATGGTAACTGGACCTGATCGCTGTTCACCCCGCGAATCACCACCGGGATATCCGCGGCCTCCAGCATGCGCTGGTCGTTCGGGCTGTCGCCCAATGCGATGGTGACTAGCGGCTCGCCCCGATAGTGCTCCCGGTATTGCTCCAGCAAAAAGCGGGCCCCCTCGGCTTTGTCGAAGCGCCCCATGGCGTGCCAGAAACGCCCCCCCTGCACCAGACGGAGCCCCTCACGCCCCAGTGCCGCACTGAATTGGTCCAGCTCCGGGTCACTGCCTTGCCAGATCAGCGGCTCCGTACCCAGGCGCTGCCGGGCCCGAGAGGCCTCCACCTCATCCAGGCCCGCAACCTCCGCCAGTTCCGCATCCGCCATATCCGAAAAGCCCCGAAACTGTGCACCTGCCTTTCTCTGCACCATAAGCGTGCGAAGGACCTGCTGGTGATCTGCTCCAAAATTCATCACCTGTTCTTCGGTGCGGCCCAGACAGCCCGCCGGGATAACCGCCGCCGCACCGTTCTCGACGATAAAGGGGGCCCGTATGCCCATCGCGTTTTGCAGATGGCGCATCTCGGCGGCGGTTTTACTGGAGTTAAAAATCAAGGGGATACCGTTAGCGGCCAACTTTGCCATGGCCGGCGATGCGGCCCGCCAGCTGTAGCTGTGATGGTCCAGCAAGGTGCCGTCCAGGTCGGTGAAAACTATCAGGTGTGGTTGCATTTGGTTCACCTGCTCTGCAATCTGTTGTTAGGCTTCAACCCTATACATACGCAGTATTCATACCAAAGCCAGGTCGTTTTATGAGCAACAACAGCTTTCAGGTGGAACATCGCTACCTGGAATTACCGGACAGCTTCTACAGTCGGGTGCAGCCATCCCCCCTGTCTGAACCGCGAATGGTCTGCTTTAACCAGGCCCTGGCCAGCGATATGGGATTTCTGGTGCGGAATGAAAATGACTGGGCGGCCATTGGTGCCGGCGCCGAACTCCTGGAGGGGATGGACCCGGTCGCCATGAAGTACACCGGGCATCAGTTCGGCATGTACAACCCGGAACTGGGCGATGGCCGCGGCCTCTTACTTTGGGAAACCGTGGGACCGGACGGTACACGCTGGGACTGGCACCTGAAAGGGGCAGGCACCACGCCCTACTCCCGCTTCGGCGATGGCCGGGCAGTACTCCGGTCAACCATTCGTGAATATCTGTGCAGTGAAGCCATGCATGGCCTGGGAATACCCACCACCCGCGCGCTGTTCATGATCAGCGCCAAAGACCCGGTGCGCCGGGAGTCCATCGAGACCGCCGCCGCTTTGATGCGGGTAGCGAAAAGCCACATCCGGTTTGGCCACTTCGAGTTTGCAGCCCACCATGAAGGGCCGGACGCCCTGAAAACATTGCTAGAACATGTAATTGCCCTGCACTTCCCTCACCTGATCAGCTTGCCGGAGGACCAACGCTACGCCCGCTGGTTTGAGGAAGTGGTGGAACGCACCGCTAGGTTAATCGCGAAATGGCAGGCCGTTGGTTTCTGCCATGGGGTGATGAACAGCGACAATATGTCGATTATCGGTGACACTTTTGACTATGGCCCATTCGCCTTCCTGGACGATTTCGACGCCGGCTTCGTTTGCAATCACTCCGATCACGAAGGCCGCTATGCCTACAATCGCCAGCCCCAGGTAGGCTTTATCAACTGTCAGTACCTGGCCAATGCATTGTTGCCGATCATGGACGAAGATACCGTTCGCCGGGGACTGCGACGCTATGAAACCGCCTACAACGAGCATTTCAAACACCAGATGCTCGCCAAACTGGGGCTGGAGGAAGCGGATGGGTCAGATATGGGCCTGATCATGGACACCTTCAGCATGCTCCACGAACACCGCGTGGACTACACCCGGTTTTTCCGCGGCCTGTCCAACCTGCACGACCATGGCACCGCGCCGGTTCGTGATCTGTTCGCAGACCGCAGCGTGGCTGACGAATGGCTGGAACGTTACGAAGCCAGACTACAGAAGGAAACCCGCGGCCACGATGAACGGGAATACGCCATGCGCCGGGTAAACCCGAAGTACATTCTGCGCAACTACCTGGCCCAGCAAGTCATCCTGGAGGCGCAGAACGGCGACTATGAGCCAATGAAGGAACTGCTCAAGGTGTTGGAAAAGCCCTTTGATGAGCAACCCGAGTATGAGAAATACGCTGCCCTGCCACCGGATTGGGGGAAACATCTGAACATCAGCTGCTCTTCCTGAGCGGCCGCTATTTCACCAGGGCATCTTCCTCATGTTTGACTGGCGCCAGCGCATCCAGCCTGGCGCCTTGTCGCATCATAAACAGCACCAGAAGAATCGCAGGCACGCCCATCAACCCCGCAATCAGGAAGAACTCGGCGTAGCCATAGTTCGCCACCACAATCCCGGAAAAGCCCCCCAGGAACTTGCCCGGCAGCGTCATCAGCGAGCTGAACAAGGCATACTGGGTGGCGGTGAACGAGGCACTGGTCATGCTGGACAGCCAGGCAATCAGCGCCACGTTGGCAATACCGCCACTGAGGTTATCGGCACTCACCACCAAGGCCAGCGCCGCGATATCCGGTGGTTGCTGGGCTAGCAGCACGAATAGAAGATTGGTTGCCGCCGTCATGACGGCACCTGCCAGCAGTATCCGGCGCACGCCATAGCGCACCACCAGCACTCCACCGACCATGGAGCCAACAATGGTCATGAAAAACCCGAACACCTTGGTGACATCGGCCACCTGGGTTTTACTGAAACCCATAAAATCCAGATAGAACGGATTGGCCATCACCCCCATGGCAATATCCGAAATGCGATACACCGCCACCAGCACCAGAATGGCCACCGCCAGCTCCCGATACCGACGGAAGAAGTCCAGAAACGGGCCAGCCACCGCGGCATAGAACCAGCCAGTTAACCTGGCCAGGCGTTCCGGCAGGTGGCTTCGTTTCTCCACCTCTTCCTCAATTCGATGGGCAATGTCCTGCGCAGCCGCAAAATGGTTTACTTCCGGCTCTTTCACAATCAGCACCGTCAGCGCACCCACACCCACCAGCGCTGCCATCACCTGATACGACACTTCCCAGGACCAGAACTCCGCCACATACAGTGCACCGGCGCCAGCCACCAGCAACGCCAGCCGATAACCAAAGATGTATGTGGCCGCTAACGCCGCCTGCAGACGCTCCTGAGCAATCTCAATGCGATAGGCATCAATGGCCACATCCTGCGTGGCGGAGGAAAAAGCCACCAACAATCCGAACAGCGCCAGTGTCTCCGGAGCCGCCAGGGCGTTTGTCTGGGACATCAGGTACAACCCGGTGGCAATGCCCGCCTGAGCCAGCAGAATCCAGCTGCGGCGCTTGCCAAACAAGCGATCCAGCACCGGCAGTTTCAGCCGGTCCACCACCGGCGCCCAGAACACCTTGATGGAATAGGTAATGCCAAGCCAGCTGAAAAAACCGATGGTGGCGGTCTCCACCCCAACGTCTGCCAGGCGGGCATTGAGGGTGGAAAACACCAGCAGAAAGGGCAGCCCCGCCGAGAACCCGAGAAACAACATGGCAATTACTTGCCAGCGGGTGTAGGTGTAGGCGGTATCCCGAATCAGGGCTACAACATTGGGGGGAAGATAAATAAGAGCCTCTCCGAATCAGTCGCGAAAGTTGTTGAACTGCAGCGGGATGTCCAGTTCTGCCTCACGCAACATGGCAATGGCTTCCTGCAGGTCGTCCCGTTTCTTGCCGGTAACCCGTACCTTGTCGCCCTGAATGCTGGCCTGCACTTTCATCTTCTGCTCTTTGATCATCTTCACGATCTTCTTGGCCATGTCCGTTTCAATACCCTGCTTCAGGGTGAAATGCTGCTTCACCAGCTTGCCCGCTTTGCTTTCGCCATCTTCCGACAGGGCACGCGTGTCGATGTTGCGCTTGGCAAAAGCCATTCGCATCATGTCCACCACTTGCTCCAGCTGGAACTCCTGCTCTGCGCTCAAAGTCAGGCGCTTGTCCTCCAGCTCGATATCCGCCTCAACATTCTTGAAATCCCAGCGGTTACCCAGTTCACGCTTGGCCTGATCCACCGCGTTGGTAACTTCGTGCATTTCGATTTCTGAAACAATGTCAAAAGAAGGCATAGTCGTTATTCTCCAAAGGCCACGGAGGGGTATACTGTGGCGACAATTTGATTACGGATGTTCGAAACCGCCAAGAATACCAAGAGCTGTGGCGAACCGCATCTGACAATGGACTGGTAAGAAGTAGATAAATAATGCCAAACCTCGATCTTCCCATTCTCGTAGTAGACGACGCCAAATTCAGCAGTATGGTGGTGGGCCGTACGCTGCGAAATGCCGGATACCGCGACATACGCATCGCCAACAACGCATCGGCTGCCCTGAAACTCATGGAACAACGCCCGGTCAGCGTACTGATTGCAGACTGGCTGATGCCAGAAATGGACGGCCTGCAGCTGACCGACCAGGTTCGCCAGCAAGACGAGCAGAACAACCACTACACCTATGTGATTCTGCTCACCGCCCGCGAGAGCGTGGAAGCCTTGTCGGAAGCGTTCGACCGGGGTGTGGACGACTTCATCTACAAATCAGACATGACCAAACAGCTCATCCCTCGCATCTTTGCGGCGGACCGCATGGCAGACCGGCAGAACACCCTGCTGCGCGCCAACGCGCTGCTGGTGGAGAACAACCGGGAACTGGAATCCAGCAACATCATTGATCTGGAAACCGGGCTGACCAACAACAAATACGCGCGCCAGCGCTTGCAGAAAACCCTGCGCCACGCCGAATCCCGCGGCGGGTCAACCGCCTACGTCATGTGCGGCATCCGTAACTGGCAAGAGCTGAAGCGCAAGCATCCGCCCAGCGTGATGAGCGAACTGTCGATCGGCATCGCCCGGCGCCTGAGCACATTGATTCGGCCGATTGATGCCCTGTGCCGGGTGGGGGACAACCAGTTTGCGATTGTCTCCTACTTTCCCAACAGTGATCACTGCACCACCACCGCGTTCCGGCGCATTTTTGACGGCATCAACCACAAAGCGCTGAAAACCACCGCAGGCTTCATCTCTGTAGAAGCCGGCATGGCCCTTTGCAAAGCCGATGCTCAGGACGGCACCCCCACGGTACAGGATATGGAACGCGCTGCTGTACAGGGCCTTGTGGACGCCTATGAAACCCGCCGGTTCACCGAAACCGCCCCGGAGATACGGGAAGGTGTGTAGCGATCACAAACAGTAACACTGGGACACACTTCACAAACAGACAGGAAAGGCGAACAGGCTTATTCTGAGATTGTGGAATCAAGCAGTATCCACCCATGGCGGAGGAGCCGAGTAGTACCTCCGCCGCCATATGGGTACCGCAAGCTGATTCCGCAGGATTAACGAATTTTTCAGGCACTTTCGTTCTTTCCGAATTTCTTAAGCCAGCTCTCGTAAGCTGGCTTTTTTATTGCCTTCGAAAATCCCCGGGCGTTTTACCGGTCGCTGCCTTGAACTTGCGATGAAACGACGTGGTTTCGCTGTACCCCAGGCGCAAGGCAATATCCGGAATACTCATGTCGGTATTCTGCAAATAGTCCTCCGCGATCTGCTGGCGCACCTCATCCAGCAACTTCTGATAAGACACCCCTTCCTGGCTCAGCTTTCGCTGTAAGGTACGGCTGGTCATCCCCAGATCCTCGGCGACCATATCCTGACGGGTAATGCCCTCGGCGAGCTGTTTCTGGATGCTTTGCTTTACCTTGCTGGTCAGATCCGTGTCGGTGTCGAGCAACGCCAATTGAGACAATGCATGGGCTTCCAGGGTTTTTCGCAATAGCGGGTCTGGCTGACGCAGGCGTGTTGCGAGCAGTGTCTGAGCAAAGGTGACACTGTCCTCCTCTGCATCAAACTGTACAGGGCACTGCCAGCGCAAAGCATAGGCCTTCTCATGCTCCGGGCCGGGAGAAGGCCGCTTCAGGCGAACTTCCAGCGGCGTGGCATCCGTGCTGTCTGCCAGCCATCGCGCATAATTGATCCAGGAGGCAAAGACATTGTCCACCACCTGGGGCCACACCACAGGATCGGTAAAATTGCAGGTCCAGATCAGTGTCGCGGAATCGCCCTTCATCTTGAGGCGGGTGGTACCCATATCCCCCACCAGCTTCTCATAGGGCGCAATACGGGTAACCGCTTCCCCCAACGTGGCGCAGCTCATGGTGATGTAACCCAGTACACTGTAGGAACCGGGTTGCACATAGTCGCCGGTCTCCAATCCCAGTACCGGGTTACCGGTATGTTCGGCCAGCAGGTGAATGAACGCCTGGAGCTGTTCGCCGCCGATTCGGCCCTCATCGGAATCCAGGATCTCCGGCTTCAAACCCGCCTTTTCAAACAGCGGATCAACCGCGATACCTTTGGCATCGGCGTAGCGAACATACTGCCGCAAAGCGGCGACGGAAGCTGTGCCCAACGCATTCATGGTGATGACTTTCGTTGTTGGAATTGTTTGAAAAGTATAAACAAAAACGCCCGGCTATGAACCGGGCGTTTTCAGGGCATCAACAAACCATCAAAGCTTGCGGCCTTTGCCAGCGGCAATCCGCAGGCGCAGCGCGTTCAGCTTGATAAAGCCTTCCGCATCTTTCTGATCGTAAGCACCCTGGTCTTCTTCAAAGGTGGCGATCTTCTCATCGAACAGAGAATCGTCAGACTTACGGCCGACCACGTCTACATTGCCCTTGTACAGCTTCAGGCGAACGGTGCCGTTCACGTAGTTCTGGGTCTGGTCGATCAGCGCCTGAAGAGCCTCACGCTCCGGGGACCACCAGTAACCGTTGTAGATCACCTCAGCATAGCGCGGCATCAGGCTGTCCTTCAGGTGTGCCACTTCACGGTCCAGAGTAATGGACTCGATGGCGCGGTGGGCGCGCAGCATGATGGTACCACCCGGAGTTTCGTAACAGCCGCGGGACTTCATGCCCACGTAGCGGTTCTCGACGATGTCCAGGCGGCCAATACCATTTTCACCGGCCAGCTTGTTCAGGGTTTCCAGCACCACGTGGGGCTTCATTTCCTGACCATCAACGGCAACGATGTCGCCTTTCCTGTAGGTGAGCTCCACGTAAGTGGGCTTGTCCGGCGCGGCTTCCGGAGATACGCTCCAACGCCACATGTCTTCCTCGGCTTCCGCCCAGGGGTCTTCCAGGTTGATGCCTTCGTAGGAGATGTGCAGCAGGTTGGCGTCCATGGAGTACGGGCTCTTGCCCTTCTTCATTTCCACCGGGATGTTGCGCTCTTCACAGTACTTGAGCAGCTTCTCGCGGGAGTTCAGATCCCACTCACGCCAGGGAGCGATCACCTTCACGCCGGGCTTCAGGGCATAGGCGCCAAGCTCGAACCGAACCTGGTCGTTACCTTTACCGGTAGCACCGTGAGAGATGGCGTCTGCACCCGTTTCGTTGGCAATGTCGATCAGGCGCTTGGCAATCAGCGGGCGGGCGATAGAGGTACCCAGCAGGTACTCGCCTTCGTAGATGGTATTGGCGCGGAACATCGGGAACACGTAATCGCGCACAAACTCCTCGCGCAGGTCCTCAATGTAGATTTCCTTAACGCCCAGCGCTTCGGCTTTCGCACGCGCCGGCTCCACTTCCTCGCCCTGGCCAATATCGGCGGTAAAGGTTACCACCTCACAGTTATAGGTATCCTGCAACCACCGAACGATGACGGAAGTATCCAGGCCACCGGAATAGGCCAGCACCACCTTTTTAATATCAGACATGCCCTTGCTCCAGACTGAACAGAATGGATGTGTTGAAAAGAAGGGCCACATTGTACGGGATGGCGGGGGGAATGGCTATAAAGCCCCTACCCTGCCAAAGGATAGGGGCGCCATGGACGGCAAAAGTACTGGTTTAGCCAGCGGCCTGGGAGTGCTGGGTTACCACTTCTTCGCGGATGCCATCCCAGCCTTCTTTGATTGAACGCAAGAGCTCAGCGACCTCATCCAGTTTGGCGGGATCGTTTTTCACATTCGCCTCGAACAGAGTCCGCTCCATATAGTCGTATAGACCTTCCAGACGCTCTGCAAGATCGCCACCCTTCTCGAAATCAAGGAAGCTGCGCAAGCCGCCGATGATTTCAATGGCCTTGCTGATGAGCCGGCCTTTACCCTCAATGTCATTGGCCTGCATCCGGGCCTTGGCCATATTGATCCTTTCCAGGGCACCGCTGTATAGCAGTTGGATCAGCTTGTGAGGGTCAGCGTCAGTGATGCTGGTTTGAGCGTTTACCCGCTGATATGCCTGTAAACCGTTCATAATAAACCTCTTCGTTACCGGGACTTGCCCCGCTTATCGATTACTGTTGTTCTGCGGAGCCAGTGCCGCAAGCTGCTGTGTCAGGTAATCGCCTGTACTGTTGAGCTGGGAAATCAGGGAATCCGCCGCCGTGAACTGGCTGACCAGCCGCTCACGGTAGGAGGCAATCCTGTCTTCCAGCCGGATCCGTTCCTCCTGAATCCGCTCAAGATCACGGCTCAGGCTATCCGTTTTCGCATCGAGAATGCCGTCGGCACCCACAATGTCGGTGACAAGATTAACGGCCTGTTCACCAATACCTTCGATGAAATTCACCCGCCCGAGATCGCCGTCCTTATAGCCGGCAACCTGAAGCTGCATGCCTTTGGCACCGCCCGCGCCAGTGACGGTCAGTACCCGGCCATCACCGGTTGCCTCCTGGCCGTTGACCGTACCGGCAACGTCTTTGCCTAAGGTTCCGGTTTTGGCGGAAAGCCCGAGCGCCGCACCATTTTCCACGGACAGGATGCTGACATTTGAACTACTGCCGAATGCTCCAGAGGTAAACTGGAGTACGCCATTGCTGTCGAGCCCGACCCGCACAGACTGGCCGGCTGCATTCAAGGCCGAGTTGCTGTCGATCTGGCTCTGGATTTCGGCCACCAGGTCGGCCGCACTTGCGTAGGTTTGCTGGCTGAGCTGAATAGTAAAGTTGGTGGAACCGTCAACGGTGAACTCGATCTCGTCATTGGTACCATCAATCACCACGCCGTCGGCCAATGCCGAATCACCCAGCACGCCACCCTGAGTGGCAGCCTGGGTGATATTGATGGCGTAGTTTCCACGGGTTGTCCCGCTGCCAGAGCCAAGGAACTCAACGTCTGCACTCGAGGTACGGCCCTGCTCGGCGAACAGCGCAGTCACGTCGTCCGGGTTCTTTTTCAGCTGCTCTTCAAACTTGGCACGATCAAAGCTCAAACCGCCGGTTTCATAGTCTGTGGTAATGCCGACATCAGCCAGGGTCCGAATACTGGCATTCTCAAGCCCTGGCACCACGCGGCCCAGAACATTGCGCAACTGCGCCTGGATTGAGCGGATGGTGGTATCACCCGAAAGAATACCGCCTTGCCCCGTCTCGGCATTAAAGCCGGACAACCCTTTGATGGTTGTCTGGAGGGCATTGAACTTTTCAACAAACGCTCCGACACGATCTGCTACCGCACCGAAATCCTGCTCGACTTTGATGGTGGAGGTCACACCTTCTGCTTTTGCCTCAAAACTCAGGCCATCAATAACATCCGTGAAGGAGTTGGTCGAACGGGTAATCTCAATACCGTTGATCTCGACCCTCGCGTCTTTGGCAGCGATGGTCTCCTGCATGTTCTGGGTGGTGTCGTTAAACACAAACTGGGACAGACCGGCAGCGTCGTCATTGTTACCATCATCATCGGTAACCGAAACGGAAATGGCATTTGCCTCGCCGGTTTCTTCGGAAGACAGCACCAGCCGGAAGCCGCTACCCGTGTCGATAACGCCAGCCGATACGCCAATGCCCGCTTCGTTGATTTCGTCCGCCAGCCCTTGCAAAGTGTTGTTAGAACCATCGATGGTGAGCGTCGCCGATTTATCACCGGAAGAAATGGTGAACGATCCGGTACCGACCGACGTAGAGTCACGGTCAGCAAACGTGGAAGACGCCAGGGACTGCGACTGCGCAAGACTCAACACATTGACGTTGTAGGTGCCACGGCTGGCCTTGGTGCTGTCTACCGTAACCGACACATCCTCATTTGAAGAGGTTGCCGAAAAGGCTTTCAGATTGTCGGGCGCGCTCAGCTGACGCATCGGCAGCCGAAGCTCCGTGATAGCGCTCTTCAAGGTGCCATAGGCAGAAATGAGCAACTCTGCCTTCTGGGTTCGGGTGTCGAGCCGATTCTCTTTAGGCGCACGCTCAGCTTCAACGAGCTGATCAACCAGATCAGAGTTCAGAACTCCCGAGCCGATACCTAATGCTGAAATATTTGCCATAACCATGCCTCCTCAAGGGGGCGCTTCGCTTACTTAGTCCTTTATCGGCTGCCAGCGGCAAAACTTTGCCTATATTTCGGCTAACCACTACACCAATTTGTAACACCCTGTAACGGACAGTCTAGCACCGTATATAGCAGAACACCGCCGGACCCTGTCAGGGTGCGGCGGTGCTGAAATACCGTTGTCTGGCATCCGCGTAAAAGCGGCAAGCTTTTACACTTTGATGTTAAACAACGTCAGCGGTTCATCCTGCTGCAATTTTTCTGCCAACCTCATTGCCACTTCGTCCGGGATCTGACGAATGACTTCCTGGGTGCTCTGATCAACCACTTTAACAATGGTCTGCCCCATCTCGTTATCCACCTCAAACTGAAGATCCCGCTGCACATTCTGCACGAAATCATTCAATTGGCTCACCGCATCATTCAATTCATCCCGCTGCGCTTCCGAACGAGCCTGAAGCTTCTCGGCTCTGGATGTCTCAGTCGCGGCCTGCGGGCTCTGAATGGCTGAGCCACTCGAACCTGAAGCAGCAAGGTCAGGGGCTTTTCCGCCCTCGGCCTGAGATGACGACAGTGCCTTCCCCGGAGCCTGGGCGTTGGAACGCACCAGCTTGAGATCCGGGTTATTCAGGTTAACGTCATTCATAGCTTTACCTCGCTATTCCTCTAACGGCGTAAAGCCGGAACCCGAAGGTTCCGGCCGTTACCGCCAAGCCCTTACTGCAGCAGAGACAGAACCTGCTGAGGACGGGCGTTCGCCTGAGCCAGGACGGAGATACCGGCCTGCTGCAGCACCTGGGCCTTGGACAGCTTGGCTGTCTCAGCCGCGAAGTCCGCGTCCAGAATCCGGCTCTGAGCGGCGCTCAGGTTGGTACTGGTGGACTCCAGGTTGGAGATGGTGCTTTCGAAGCGGCTCTGGATCGCACCAAACTTCGCACGCTGGGAGTTTACTAAGTTAAGAGCTGCATCTACTGTTTTTAACGCCTGAGTAGAGCTTTCAAATGTAGTAATATCGAGCTCGGAGATTTTTCGCAGTTCAGATCCGGCCGAAGCAACTGCGTTAGCGCCATCTTTGGCTACGATTGCAAACGACCTATCTGAGTCAAGCTGCAAGTAGCCACTTACAGACAGCACATCCGTGGAACCGGTAGAAGTGGCCAAGGTCTCGTTGGCCGTGTCTACCTTAGCCTCACCATTCTCGTCCCTATATTGCTTATTAATGGTTAAGTCGCCACCGCTGGTGTTTGCCGTGTTACCAAACACGATATCCGATCCACCGGTGTTCGTAAGAACAACACTTTGACCATCATCGGCTACCTCCGCAGTGATACCAGTTTTCGCTGACTGGTCATTTATCGCAGCAACCGCATTTGACAACGCGTCCTTACCTGAAGTCGCATCAATTGTAAAAGAAACAGATTGAGCGTCTGTGTTTTCGCCTATGAGTGTAAACGAGTAGCTTCCAGAAGCAGTAAACGCGACATCGACTTCCGTACGCGCGGTCGCAGTCACTCCGGTTTCAGACGACACGTCGTTAATGCTTTCTGCGATATCTTTCACGGCCGTTCCGGACGCAGCGATATTTACTGTTTCCGAACCCAGATACCCATTAATATCAATGTTACCTGACGCAATCCCGTTGTCAGCAGTCGCACCTGAGGCCTGCGTGCCGGCACCAGAAGCAATAACCTGATTATTGCCGTAACTGGTCGTTCTCAGATTCGACGTTGAAGCACTAATTGTCTCGTTTGCATTGGCCCCAACCTGAAACTGCGCAGTTCCAAAAGATCCATCAAACAGCTTTTGACCGTTAAAGTTGGTCGTCGTAGCAATACGATCTAGTTCAGATACCAGCTGATTGACTTCGTCCTGCAAAGCCTGACGATCAGAAGAGGAGTTGGAAGCGTTAGCAGACTGAACCGCCAGCTCACGAACACGCTGGAGAATGTTACCCGCCTCGCCCAAGGCGCCTTCAGCGGTTTGCGCCAGAGAGATACCGTCGTTAGCATTTCGAGTTGCCTGATTCAGACCACGAATCTGTGCTTCAAAACGATTTGAAATTGCCAGACCAGCCGCATCATCTTTGGCTGAGTTGATACGCAGACCTGAGGACAAACGCTCCAGAGCTTGGTTGGACTGCTCCTGAGAGCGGTTCAACTGATTCTGAGCGGACAGTGATGCAACGTTAGTGTTAATTCCGAGAGCCATAATGCTTCTCCTTCGACTGATGTCGTTTTCTCTTGAAACGGTCAGGCGCCCGGTTCAAGTTTGGAGCGCCGCCCTGTTACTCCAGTTAACGGCACTCATCCGGCTCCCTTTAGAAAAATTTTCACCGCTTTTGTAAAAAAATGTAAGAGCCTTAAAATTTGGTCCACGCACCCAACCACTCCTGGAGATTCTCTCCCTCCAGCATCCAGTCTCGGCAAACCACTTCTCGCAGCTCATCACCAATTCTGGCAGTCTCATCCAAATCGCTTAAGTGCATGCGAATTGCGTCGACCCAATCCTTGTAGCGATTCTTGACTCTCGTAACCGGAAGTTCATGCGCCCTGTAGGGCTCGACGTCACTGCACACGACGGGAAATCCACAGGCCCCGTATTCCAGCAATCGCAGGTTACTTTTGCAGCGATTAAAAAGATTGTCCTCAAGAGGCGCAATCGCAAGATCCAGATTCATAGAGGCCAACTTCTCGGGATACAACTCTATATTGACCCCCTCATGCACTTCCTTTACGCAGGGGCGCAGCCCTTCTGGACACATTCCAAAAAACACCCAGTCAACCTCATCTGCGAGATCGCGAACCACAGCCTCTACCAATTCCAAATCACCGGTGTGCCCAACTCCACCAGCCCACCCGACTCTCGGCTTTTCAGATTGACGTCTAGCGGCACTCAGATCTGCCCACCAATCGAGCGGCAACCGGTTTTCCACTACACGAATATCTGGATGTGCCCCTTTGAAAGCATCTGCAAGCGGATGGGTAGAAACCACGAATCGGTCGACATGCTTCAATGATGCTCTAAGTGATTTCAATATGTCTTTAGGCATGTTCTTTCGATACGCGCTTTTTATCGGCAGATTCGGCAAATAGTCATCCAGTTCATACACAATAGGCTTCTTCAGAAACCGACGCGCATATTTCATATTCTCAACAGCTTCTGGTGTGATCTGACGCTGATATACGAAAGCGTCTGGATCAAGACGGGCCATCTCAGGGACCGTCAACCACTCTTTTGCAATCATTCCACCAGCAACAGCTTGAGTTTTCATGCTTTCAAGTGGTTGCATAATGCGGTAGTGACCACACCCCCATTGATCTGCCGGGTGCACCAAAACAGTTGGCAAGTTCAATAGCTTTTGCGGCTGCCAGTTCAATTCAGCCCGCTGCTCCACCTCAAAGCCAGCGGCTCGAAGCGAGAGGTTGCGATTAAAAGCCGGATCGCAGCCCATGTAAGGCAACCACCGCTCGTACATTAGGTCTTGTTCACGCCTAAAACGAGCAATCTTCTTCGCATCAGCCGTCTTATCTACCGAGGTTTGACTTGCGTTAGCCACATGCATGACAACCGAGTACGGCGTCCAGACCGTCAAAAAACCCGCTTGCGCAACCTTTAAACAGAAGTCGATATCGTTATAAGAAACAGCAAAAGCGTCTTCATCCAAGCCCCCGACCTGCTGATAGACAGACTTCCTTACCAACATGCACGCAGCCGTTACGGCGGTATAATTCTGATCAACCTGAAGCCTGTTCATATAACCGGAGCTATCAGCAGGCATGCCTATGCAGATATGTTCTGCAGGGCCCCGCATACCCAAAATCACACCTGCGTGTTGAACGCTTCCATCGGGAAAAAGAAGCTTCGGCCCGACTATTCCGACTTCTGGCCGCTGTGCGTGATTCATTAGCGCATCAAGCCAATCATGCCTGATTATTCCAGTATCGTTATTGAGTAAGAGAACATATTCGCCCTTCGCCTCACTTACCGCATAATTATTGATGGCTGAGAAGTTAAACGGTTTTCTGTAACGAAGCACCCTGATATTCGGTACCGCCATTTCTTCAAGCCCCTGAAGCCAAGCAACGGCCTCTGGTGCCTTACTATCGTTATCAACAATCAACAGCTCGTAATTTGGGTAACTCGTTCTCTCCAAAAGTGACTCAACACAAGTTTGAAGTAAATGAAGCTGATCCTTTGTAGGTATGATAATCGATACAAGCGGTGAATATTCGTGTTGATATTGGACCCTAAGAGTCCCTGGCTCGCCACCTGAAACAATCTTCGGGTGAGCGTACCCTCTTCTGCTCAGGTGCTGTTCCAACGCACCGATGTATGATTCCAAACGATAATACTGTTGATCCGGTCGTAGCAGAAACAATGGCTCATCAAGCCGCCCTACAGCCCCCATTCCTTCAGACTCCACAGTCCTGAGAATCAGATCAAAATCGAGAGCATCTCCCGTACCTGACTTAAACCCTCCTACCGACTGAAGATACTTACGCTCAAAGACCCAATGCCTGGACAGATCAGCTGGACAGCTAATCAACATATCTAAATTCAAACCAGGCCGAAACAATCCACTCTGAATGGAGCCATTTCGATCAATCAACTCGTCGCAATAGACTGCTTTAACGCTCTCAGGGACTCCCTGCAACTCTGATAGCAGCACCATTGCTCCTTGACACAACATCTCGGTTGGTGCGTGTGAAATTACGACCCAATCTGATTCAATGTTAGAAACAACATGATTAATCGAGTTTGCCAATTCATCTCCAGCACGCTCGACAAACTGAATGTCTTGATATATCTCCGGGCTGTAGGCACTCGCATCTCTTGTCACCGCAACGCATTTAAGCCCAGGACAGTAATAGCGAGCCACACGAAACGCTTCAATCGATATACTTAAGTTATACGTTTCCGGGTTTTCATCAACCAAAATAAGGCACAAACTTTGATCTTTAATTTTGGATTTTACGCCAGAGGAAAGACTCCTGGACATTGACCTCCGACCAAGCCACAAATTCAGACCTTCTGATGCACCGGCTTTAAGCGCGATATCTCTTGGACCTATAAAAGAATACTCGGAAATGGCTTTTTCAGATAGCCCTCCAGCCCTCTGGAAAAAGTCTATCAAAGAAACCCTACGGGAATGCTGCCGCCCAGCTCTTAGTGGCCAGTATTCAACCTTACAATCGTCATATAAACTCCCCCCAATACGAGCATCTAGTTGAGCAAGAAGAACGGACCTTCCTCGGTTCCCTAGAACAGTTCCACTACCTTGCTTTTGAGTTTGAGATCCATGCATTCGGAATTGAGAAAGGGGCTCTTCCAGAAAAACAAGATCCCCAACCTCAAGGAGGTTTGAAAACAACGCAAGATCATTCACCGATGTAATCAACCGAGTATTTAGGGAGCTTATGTGTGGGAATTTTTCCTGCAAATCTAACCGTCTAAAGAGAACTGTGCTTGGCTCACCAATAAAATTGATCGGATACCTTCTGATGGTCTGCAGCAAACTATTACCATCTATAACAACGTCCGAATCAAATGGAAAAATAGAGAACAACTGGTCTGGCAATGGCTCTCCTTTTTCGTTTATGAGCGTCCTTCTGGAGCTCGCAAGTTTCGCGCCTGACTCCTCCAGCGCATTAATCAATTCGGCCGCGCAATTTCTATTTAAAACATCATCATCGTTGAGGAACTTTACATATTTTCCTTTCGAGATCCGAAGACCATAATCCAAAGCAATTATGCCCCCCAATTGCTGTTCAGGCCTCACATACTTGATAAAGTCTGAATTGTAAGACCTCACAAACCCTTCAACAATGGCAGCCGGCGAATCATCTACCACGACAATCTCAAATGACGAAATACCGATCTGGTCGAAAATTGAGTCAATTGCCTCTTTTAAATAATCTGTTTTGAAAGCCGTAATAATGAAGCTAACTAAGATGTCTGATCCATTTTCTTCGTTCATAAAAATAAACTTCTATCGATTCACAATATACAAGACGCTTTCAGACTTTAACCCTAGCGACTCAAAGGTTGCCAATCCAAAATAAGAAACGTCTAATGTCTTAACTTTAAATCCTGCTTCGCAAATTCTCTCTAAAAAACCCACTCGGTTGTATAGCCTGACGTGATCATCTTGTCCAAAACGTCGCCAACGCTCAGCCACGTCACTTTCGCATGGATCTTCGTCAATAGCCTCCAACCCTGACACTATCGGAACCATCAAGATTCCAAGACCACCTCTACGGGTCACTCTAAATAGCTCCTGCAGAGCAGCTCTATCATCTTCTACATGCTCAAGCACGTGACTGCATATAAAAAAATCAATACTGTTATCGTCAAACGGCAAATCCATTAGATCAGAATGATAATCGACTCCAGACATCGTATAATCGGAGGTTGCATAGTTCTCAAACCCTAAACTCTTAATCCAACCAGAAAGCCCAGATTCGGGCGCGAAGTGCATAATGTTTATTCTTTTATCAATCTCGCCTCGCACGAGCATCATTAGGATCCAATGCGCATACAGCCTCTCTCTATCAGACGCGCCACACACTGAACACAAGTAGCTTTCTCTGGGCGTCATCTCCCCTTTCTCAAAATGCTCAAATCCATATATTTCAAAATTTCTTAAGTAAAATTCCGGAATAGGCTTAAATCCTTTGTTGGCACTTTTACAAACCGGGCAGTAGGTATTAGAGAGATGGCTCGAATCGTCAATGTTTTTTTTATCACTACTCAACAACTCATTCAGGACTTCGGTAAGATTATCAGATATGAGAAAAGAAGTTCGAGCCTGAACTTCAAACGCTTGGCGAAAACGACTTAACGCTTCACTCGTTCGGCCAGATTTAAATAGAGCTACAGCCATATCATTCAGCAATTTTGCGTCATCACCAATGATTTCAGATAGCTGTGCGAGAAGCTCAGCTGAACGGCCGTAATTGGCAGATTCAAATTCTGAATACGCCTCTCTTCTTAACTCAGAAAAATCAATTGATAACATAAATACCTCACAATTATTATTTTATAAAATCCGTAGCGCCCAAAACTTAAATATCAAGAAAAAGATAAAGCCCTCAACTCTCCTTTGACCAACTCTATTATTTTTCTCTGATCAAACCATCGCAACTCATTAAACATTGGAAGACACAGTATTCTAGAAGCTATATCATTAGAGGTCGGACAGAAACTGTTTGATCGAAAAACATCTATTAAATCCAACGAAGGGTAGAAATATCGCCTCGACTGAATCCCATTTTCCTCTAGCTTTTTGGCAACCCTAACAGCCTGTTTCTCACTATCAAACAAAGCAGGAAAGTAGGCATAGTTATATTCTAATGATTCACGTAATTCCTGAAGCTGGACATGGCTTGACAGTTCTTTTTTATACTTATTCCAAATAGCTTCTCGCTTATTAAGATTATCATCTATTTCATCTAAAACACATAACCCCAAAGCAGCCTGAAGCTCACTCATCTTGGCATTGATACCCAGGCCATCTATTTTATCAGGGCCTGTTATTCCAAAATTAATGACTTTTCGAGCCAACTCTAAATCCTTCTTACGACGAAATACGATGGCACCACCCTCTCCAGTATGAAATAGCTTTGTTGCATGGAAGCTAAGAGTTGCCGCATCCCCGTGCTTGAGTAAGCTTTCGCCATTATGTTTCACCCCAAATGCGTGGGAAGCATCATAAATAACGGATAGGTTCCGTTTCTTAGCGATAGCGTCAATTTCTTCAACATTGCAGGCATTACCGTATACATGAACAGGAACTATTGCGCGAGTCTCTTGACTCAAAGCGAGATTGACAGCTGACGGACTTAGACACCATGTCGAAGGATCGATGTCGGCGAAGACAGGCTTTACTCCTTCCCACCTTAGAGAGCTTGCGGTCGCGACGAAAGAAAAGGGTGCGGTAACTGCCTCACCACCGCTGATCTCATCTAGTTCTCGAAGTCCCAGGACGCGGTAGGCCACCTGAAGAGCGAGGGTTCCATTCGCTACAAGCAGAAGATTCTCAACCCCAAGGTATTCCTCCAACCGATGAGTAAGCTCCTGAACCAACTGCCCATTGTTTGCAAACCAGTGTCTTTCGTAAATCCCATCTATTAGGCGTTCCAGTTTTTTCCGACTCGGTAGGTAAGGCTTGGTTACGGGTATCATAGAGCTTCATCCGGGTATTTGTTGGCCCCCTGGGGGCAGCTCCCAGCAAGCTTTTCTTTCGCTTGCTGTTTGGTGCTAGCGAAGTTTGCAAGTATCGGAGTCAAAGATAACTATCCCCCTTTTTACGCTGACGAACCACTTTTGCTGGCACACCTTGCGTAACAACATAAGACCCAACTGATTTCAAAAGCAACGAACCTGCCCCTACAATCGTATGTTGACCTACCGCCACTTGGTGACACAACGTTGCTCCAATACCGATTGCTGAGGTGTGACCAATTTTACAGTTACCGCCAGTCGTCACTCCCGGGGCAAGGCTTGAGAAATCCTCCATCACCGAGTCGTGGTCTAACGAGGAGTTGGTGTTCAGAATGCAAAACCGCCCGATTGACGAATTGGCGTTCACTACTGCTCCCGCCATCGCTACCGTCCCTTCGCCAACAGACACACTAGGTGCGATAGATGCCCGGGGATGGATGGCGGAAATAAAGCATAGTTCAGGGCAGTGCCTCCCAATGAAGTCAGCCATTTGCGAACGAACAAAATTATCCCCGATGGCAACAACAATGCCCGTGACGCTTTTTGACAGCATCAAGTCGGGCAAGTCCTCCTCTCCGCCAACAATTGGATAACCTAAAACGGTCTCATCGACACAGCGATATCGATCCACTAACCCTACGATTTCATATCGTCCTTCCTGCTGGACAATATCGATAACGACTCGGGCATGCCCTGAAGACCCAACGACCAGAATTTTCTCCAAATTACCCCCCTCACTTACCCTCTAAAACCAGAACAACTGATGTTAATTCCGCCAAACAGAATGTTTGTGCCCGCTTGGCCGTAGCACAGCCCTTATCCCATAGGGGATAGTACAGAAGCGAGAACCGGCAAACCATTTCCCCCTATTTCCGACGATATTCCGTCAATTATAGACTTCCACATCCCCCACCATCCTGACTTTCTTTTTTAAAAACAATGAATAAAGAAACAAAGAATAAGTGTGGCACGGTTTTCGCTTTGACTCCTGCAAACGGCAAATAAACGAATTCCGGCCGGCAAAGGTTTACTTTTTGCTCCACAGTGAACCTGACACCGGCAAAGCTGAGCAGGGAGAACCGACATGCCTCAGATCATCAATACCAACATCGCGTCGCTGAACGCTCAACGCAATCTTAACGCCTCTCAGCAAGATGCGAACACAACGCTTCAGCGTCTATCCTCAGGCTTGCGCATTAACTCAGCAAAAGATGATGCAGCGGGCCTAGCGATCGCGGAGCGATTTACCTCTCAAGTACGCGGTCTTAACCAGGCGGTACGGAACTCCAATGACGGTGTATCGTTGGCCCAGGTAGCCGAAGGCGCATTGGGCGAGTCTGGCAATATTGTGCAGCGGATGCGAGAACTTGCGGTTCAGGCGGCGAATGCAACCAATTCAGCATCTGATCGAAAAGCACTACAGGCGGAAGTCAACCAGCTGAAACAAGAGCTGGAACGCATTGCCACAACTACTGAATTCAACGGCCTGAAACTGCTCGATGGCACCTTCCAGGCCCAGAAGTTCCAAGCAGGCGCGAATGAGGGGCAAACCATTTCCGTCTCTATCACTGGAACGCGCATTGACACACTGGCCAACAACACTCTCGACACAGTGGCCAGTGGAACGGGAACCGGCTCAATTGCCTCCGGCACGACAGCTCCTGCACAGAATAATCTTGACCCTCAAAACCTGACAATATCGAGCTCCCTCGACGAGCAAACTGTTGCAATTACTGCTTCAGGTGCTACAGCGGAGTCTATCGCTGCCGAAGTTAACAAAACAGCGGAGACTACCGGAGTTACCGCATCAGCCCGTACGTCTGTGGAATTTGGCCCGCTATCGGCAAGCGGTACAGTCACCATGGCCCTGTCTACCGGTGATGGCAATGAAGCCACCGTGTCAGCTCAAATATCTGACACAAACAACATTGAGGCCTTGGCGAGAGAGATAAACGCAAGCAGCGGCAAAACAGGTATTACTGCAGAAGTCGACGGCGGAAAGTTGACGCTGATTCAAGACAGCGGTAAAGACATTGTCATTGAAGGCTTCACTAATAACGGCGGCGGGACTGTCGCACTTACGAGCTCTTCTGGAGATACGGCAACTCTAACCGACGGAGCGGGCGACAGCGCAAGAATAGCGGGCGAGGTCACCTTTGATTCCGCAACAAGCTTTGCCGTTTCGTCCGATGTTGGGGGACCAACCGGCTTGTTTACTGCCACTACTGCTTATGGCTCTGAGGCGGAAAAACTCGCCGACATCGACATCAGTACTTTCGAGGGCGCCAGCAGTGCGATGAGAGTGCTCGACTCTGCACTGGAAACCATTAACGGAATCCGCGCAGACCTGGGTGCGGTGCAGAACCGGCTGGAATCTACCATCGCCAACCTGAGCACCACGTCAGAGAATCTCTCTGCAGCTCGTTCCCGGATCCAGGATGCCGACTTCGCGGCGGAGTCTGCGAACCTTGCCAGAACCCAGGTTCTCCAGCAGGCCGGCCTCTCAGTTCTGGCTCAGGCCAACGCCCGCCCCCAGCAGGTACTTCAGCTGCTGCAGGGCTAACACACCAAAACAAATGTCCCAACAAAAAAGCCAGGGCAACCTGGCTTTTTTGTTTCTGCTACAACACTAGGGAAATAATTCCCGGAAAGGTCGGCCGGCAGCGTCTTTGTCAGAAATGATCAACCGACTGGTTTCGACACACTCCCAGTCGATATCCAGATTTTCATCATCCCACCGAATACAGCGCTCAAACTCCGGGGCATAGAAGTCCGTGCATTTGTACTGGAAGTCCGCCTGCTCGCTCCTGACCAGAAAACCGTGCGCAAACCCAGGAGGGATCCACATCATCCGGTGATTGGTATCGGACAGCACTTCGGACACCCATTGCCCGAACGTCGTGGAATCCGGACGAATATCCACAGCCACATCCAGCACCTCTCCCTGGCTCACCCAGACAAGCTTGCCTTGTGGTCGTTCGCACTGATAGTGCAGGCCCCGCAGCGTGTTCTGGCAGGAGCGACTGAAATTGTCCTGTACGAAGGACAGGTTCAGTCCCAGCTTTTCCAGCTGTCGCTGATTCCAGGTTTCCTTGAAGAACCCTCGGCTGTCCCCGAACACCCGGGGTACCAGCACTTTTACATCGGGTATCTTGGTTTCAATGATATCCATGGTCGCCTTGTTGTCTTCTATTGCGCGAGTCGTCTGAGGTAGTGGCCATAACTGTTTTTATCAAGCTTATCCGCCTGAGCCAGCAATTGATCACGGTCTATGTAACCCATTCGAAAAGCAACCTCCTCAAGACAGGCAATCTTCAGCCCCTGCCGCTTTTCAAGCGTTTCAATAAAACCGGACGCTTCATACAGAGAGTCAAACGTCCCCGTGTCTAACCAGGCAAAACCACGACCAAGGAGCTCCACGTTCAATTTCTCGGAAGCCAGATACGCCTGGTTTACCGCTGTGATCTCAAGCTCTCCACGCGCCGAAGGCGAAATACTTCTGGCGATTGAAACCACATCGTTATCGTAAAAATACAGACCCGTGACCGCATAGTCGGATTTTGGCACCGCGGGCTTTTCCTCTATGGAAACCGCTCGCCCCTCCTCGTCGAATTCAACAACGCCAAACCGCTCGGGATCTTTCACCTGATAGCCGAAAATCGTAGCTCCGGAGTCAAGCGAAGCCGCCCGCTGAAGTTTCTGACTCAAGCCCTGGCCGTAATAGATGTTGTCTCCTAATACCAGGCACACGCTTTCCGCACCAATAAACGACGCACCAATAAGAAATGCCTGGGCGATACCCTCTGGCCTGGGTTGAACCGCGTACTCGATTTCGATGCCAAACTGGCTGCCATCGCCCAGCAGCCTTCGGAATGTGGAACTGTCCTCAGGTGTGGTGATAATCAGAATTTCCCGAATACCCGCCAGCATCAGTATCGACAGCGGGTAGTAGATCATGGGCTTGTCGTAAACCGGCAACAGTTGTTTAGACACGCCCTGAGTAATGGGGTACAGCCGGGTTCCGGAACCACCAGCCAACACGATACCTTTCACAACTGCCTCCGTTTCTCGAAATAGAGCCATTCGTCGACAACCCGAGTCACGCCCGTGGTCCAATCCGGAAGCACCAGATCAAAAGCCTTTTCAAGCCGGGACGTATTCAGGCAGGAATTCTTCGGTCGCAAAACCTCGGAGCCATAAACCGCAGCCGTTACCGGGACAATGGCCTCATCGTCAATTATCTGCCCGGCCGATCGCTCCCTTAACCGGTCTGCAATGAGACAGCTATAGCCGTACCAAGACGTTGCCCCACTCGCGGTCAGGTGATAAAGCCCGCCTAACGCACGATCTGGGTAGGTGCGGGCAACAGCATGAGCAGTCACGTCCGCCAGCAGCTCTGCCGAGGTCGGCGCCCCCCGCTGATCGTGAACCACCGTTAGCCGATCTCTCTCACGCAAGAGCTTCAGCATCGTTGTCAGGAAATTCTTGCCACGGACGGAGTAGACCCAACTGGTCCGGAAAATAAGGTAGTCGCAACCTGACGCCATAACTCGACGGTCACCGTCGAACTTGCTCTCACCATAGACATTCAAGGGCTTTGCAACGTCCGTTTCGGAATAGGCGTCATCAGACTGGCCGTCGTAAACGTAATCGGTTGAATAGTGAACCATCAAGGCACCACAGCGCACCGCCTCCTGCGCCATGGCTTCAGGCGCCAGAGCATTGATGGCAAAGGCACGCTCCCGTTCGTGCTCCGCTGCCGCCACATCGGTGTGGGCGGCGGCATTCACCACCACATCCGGACAATGGCGCCGAATGATTTGCCTCAGGCCCTCCAGGTCACTTAAATCACCACCCGCTCCCGGCTTTCTGGCGGGTACCACCAGCTGCCCGAGAACCGACAACGCACGCCTCAACTCCCAGCCAACCTGGCCCTCACCACCAAACAGAAGAATGCGCATCAAACGCTCCCCGACCGATAACTGCCGTCCGCAATTCGCTCGCACCAGTTCTGGTTATCCAGATACCAATACACTGTTTTCCGAAGCCCGGAGGTGAGGGTTTCTTTTGGTTCCCACGCCAGGTCACGGCGAATCCTGGAAGCATCGATAGCATAGTGCAAGTCGTGCCCGGGCCTGTCCTCAACGAAGGTGATCAGGTCTTCAAAACGCCGAACTCCTTGCGGTTTCTCGGGAACAACATCCTCCAGTACATCACACAAAGCACGAACCAGATCAATATTCCTCATCTCGGCATTACCGCCAATGTTGTAGGCCTCATTCGCACTGGCTTTCGTGAGCACTCGATAGAGAGCCTCAGCATGATCCTCAACGTAGAGCCAGTCCCGGATCTGACGCCCGTCACCGTATACCGGCAAAGGTTTACCTGCCAGCGCGCTGGTAATCATCAGCGGTATGATTTTTTCTGGAAACTGAAACGGCCCATAATTGTTGGAGCAATTGGTAATAAGAATCGGCAAGCCATAGGTTCGGCTCCAGGCCCGGACCAGGTGATCCGAGCTGGCTTTGCTTGCACTGTAGGGGCTACTCGGGGAGTAAGGCGTTTGCTCGGTGAAGGCGGTTTGTCCTGTCCGTGAATCCGCCAGATCACCAAACACCTCATCGGTGCTGACATGGTGGAACCGAAACATCTGGCGCTCACCGTCCTCAAGCCGGCCCCAGTATGCGCGGGCAGCCTCGAGCAGGGTATAGGTTCCAAGGATGTTGGTCTCAATGAAAACCGCAGGCCCCTCAATAGATCTGTCTACATGGCTCTCGGCAGCCAGGTGCAGCACAGCAGAAGGCCGGTACCGTTCCAACAGACGATCCACCAGCTCACGGTCACAGATATCGCCCTTTTCAAACACAAAACGAGGATGGCCCTGGAGCCCGGCCAGATTGTCCAGATTGCCGCAATAGGTGAGCTTGTCCAGCACCACAACGTTATCGTCAGTACGCTCAATAATGAACCGTGCAACGGCAGAGCCAATAAACCCGGCCCCACCTGTTACGAGAATTGTTCTCGTCATGCTATTGCTTCCCGTCATAAGTTCCCGGCGTCTCTTTTCCTGGCATAGAGGCCCGAGTATAACCAAAACCTTCAACTCGTCGCTGTAAACAGAGACGACTATGGACAAAACTGAAACTGGCACACCTTTCGCTATAACTCTCTCAAACCCCGGCAAACCGTCAAAAAACTGCAGACCTTTGCCGCATCGGATATTGGCTGGTAACGAGGTGTTCCATGCAAGTACAACATCATAACGCGCATCTTTCCCGCTCGGTTCAGGCTCAGGTCGCGCGCCTGGTGCTCCAGGCAAACCTGGCGTACGGCGAGTCCAATAGCAACGGGCTCTCCTACATTCAGCGGCTGAAAGCGCGCAATGAATGCCGGGAATACCTGAATCAGGCGCTGGCGCTGGAGGCCGATCACGCAGCGGCCCTTGGCCTGCTGGGCCGGGTCGAGATGGACGATGGCCAGCTTGAAAAGGCCCACGCCCTGTTCAACGCCAGTCTCAATCGGCAACCGGCGCAGGCCCAGCAATATTGCAACTTGGGCTACTGGGCACTGAAGAGCGAGCGCCCCGCCCTGGCGGAGGAGTATTTCCTGCAGGCACTGGAATGCGACCGGCAATCTGCCGCCGCTTTCTGCGGGGTTGCTCATGCCAAACGGCTGCAAGGCCAGTTCGATGTTGCCTACCTGCACTACCGCAAGTTGCTGCAGAGCGGTTCGGAATGGGACTCTGTCTATTCCGGCATGCTCTCCTGTGCCCAGCACCTTCAGGTTCACAAAGCCGACAGTGATCTTGCGCTGGACGCCATCGCCCTGCTGCGCAAGGAAGGCCTGCCACACCAGGAAATCGGCCGCTTTGTCGGCGCAATCATCCAGCAGCAATACGACCTGGATAACCCGAACGCCGAGATATTCCTGGATGCCGCCGCCGAAGATGAATTGCTTATTCTGGCGCTCCAGAAAACTCTGATGCCTAATGCTGCCGTGGAAGAACTGGTGGTGCTGCTGCGTCGCGCCATCATGGCAGAGGTCGCTCAAACGGCCAGCCTGAGAGATGAGCTCCAGCCGCTTTGCCTGGCCATCGCGGAATACGCCGACCGCACCGGCTTCGCGCTGGCCGCGGAAGACGATGAGGAACGCCTGGCGGCCACCATCAATGAAAGCATCATGGCGCAATTTGCCGTGGGCGAACCTCAAGAGGCCCTAATTGGCTCGCTGATGAGCAGTGCCATGTATGGCGCACTTTTCCACCAGAACTTTGCAGTACAACTTGGCCAATGGAACCTGGTGGACTGGCCCCTGGCCATGCAACCCATGATGGCAGCAAGTTACTACAACCGGGCGGAAGAAGAGGCCATCAAGCAGAATTTTGACGAAAAAGCCGAGGAACTCTGCCTGGAGAAAACGGATGTGCCCCAGGCATGGCCGGCCTGGAGCCAGCTGGCCTATCGGACGGAGACCAGCCTGAAAGCCGTGATGGCGCAGGAACTTGGCCTGAACACCGACAACCTCCCCGCCACGTTGCGGATTATGGTGTGCGGCGCTCAGTCTGGCCAGCGAGCCATGGAGCTGGCGCAATACCTGAACGATGTCGAAGTGATTGCAATTGATGAATCCCTGGCCAATATCGCCAAAGGCACCCGAATGGCCCAGAGCCTGAACATGGACAACATCGTGTTCTGGCCCTGGTCCATCGCACAGCGTTTTGTGGCCGATGGTCACAAGGTCCATTGGGTGGAAGTGGGCCGTGTGCCCTCACCGGCCATGACCGAGCTTTCTCTGGCCGCACTCATCAATACTGCCTCGAACACCGGTGCCATTGTGCACATGCACACGGCGCTGGCCGAGCAAACCCAGGGTGACAAACAGATTCGCCGCCTGGTCGCGGAGCATAATCTGCAGCCCACTCGTACCGCCTTACGTCAACTTCGCAGGATGGTTTTGGCCAACCGGCAAGATACCCTCTGGACAGAGCTGCTGAAGGACGAGGACTTCTACAGCCTGGGCGGCTGCCGCGATCGATGGTTCCGGCCGCAGGACGCCAACCAGCTCAAAGAACTGCTGGCCCTGGTGAGCAATGAAGTGGAGTGGAAGCTGATTAAAGCCCGGGATGAAGATGGCCACAGCCTGGCCACCGGCCCGGTACAGCGCCAGATCCAGGCGGAAGCCCTGGGTAGTGAAGTTCAAAGCCTGATGGGGCAGAACCTGAGCGTGTATTTCCAGCGTCGGCGCTAAACAATGGGGGCCAGGCCCTCCGGACATTTGCCCAGGCAAAATGTCCGGAGGGCCTGGCCCAAATTCGTTTGAGCATGGTGCTGGTTTCCGGTAGCTTTCCCTTTTTTGAATCTACCGGTGCCCGCTCTCAGCCATGCAAGTCTCGCAAGCAAACCTGAACCTCAACTTTGACGCCAACAGCCTGCAACGAGGCAAGCGCTATTTCAGCCAGGGCCGGGTACAAAACCTGGTTCGTGAAACCGAAGGCATGAGCATACAGGTGCTGCGAGCGGAGGTTTCTGGCAGCCAGCGCCAGCTCTATATCACCGAGGTTCGGTTCGACCGCTACCTGCCCGGAAAAATAAACACCTTCTGCAGTTGCCCGGTGGGGTTCCGGTGTAAGCATGCGGCGGCCGTTATACTTCAGGCCAATTACGAAGCAGGCCTGAGTGCTGAAAAATACGAACCGGAAGCCGATACACGATACAAATACCCGACAGCGGAAACATGGCTGGAACAGGCGGCCTCAGTTTTCAGCTCGATTGACAACGCTTCCAACCCTGAGTGTCTGGCGTACCTGCTCCACATAGAGCCACACCGCAGCCAGCAGACCCTGTCAGTGAACAAGGTTCGGCGTCGTAAATCGGGAGAATATTCCAGTGGCTCCAAAACCACCGTGTGGAGCCGTACCAACCTTGAATACGATCGCCCGAAATACCTGCGAGAGAGCGATATAGCACCGCTCACATGGTTAAACGCACTGCCCACAGCATTTCGTGTTGCACCGGTTCTGGAGGGCACGACGGGCGCCTATTTTATTGAATCGGCGCTGAAAACCAGCCGCTTCTTTCTGGAATCCACTCGAAACCCGCCGCTTCAACTCGGAGAGACTCTAGAATCCGGCTTTGAGTGGATGCAGTTGCCAGATAAACAACACTGGCAACTGGTCAGCAAGGCGCTCCCGTCACACATTCGGCTGTTGAACACCTCGCCCGCCTACTATCTGGACGAGAAAGAGCTCCTGATCGGGCGGGTGGAGAACTCGCTGGATGCCCGCACAACCGCGCTTCTGCAACAGTGCCCTCCCTTGGCAGAAAGCCAGCTTCAGCAGGCGTTGCCAGATCTTGCGCCCATACTGGAAAAAGCCGGCGCCGTTCTGCCGGAATCTTTCCATGTGCCCTCCATGGTGCAGGCAGCACCCCAGCCGATACTGCAGCTGTACAGCCTTCAGCATCCCGCCCCCGGGGCACTGCCACTACTAATGGCGAGGTTAATGTTCAGCTATGAAGGCCACCGGGTAGCGTTCTCGGAACAGGAACCCCGGGTTCTGGTTGATGGCAACAATGGCCCGTTGCTGGTCATTCGGGATGAGGATGCGGAAATCGAATGGCTACATCGTGATTTGCCCGATTTTAAAATGGCGGGAACAATGACCGATCATCTCGAAGCAGACATGGTTAACGCGCTACCGTATGGCAGCTTTCTCGATTTCACCTTGCCAACCCGTAACCAGTGGCTGGATTTCATTGCCTTCGATTTACCGCGCCTGGATGCAGGCGGCTGGCAAATTGAAATGGACGAGAGTTTTGATGTACCTGTTATTGAAATAGACCAGCTGCACGGCAGCCTGAAGCCGGATGAAGAATCGCCGGGCTGGTTTGATGTTGAAGTGGGTATTGACTACAACGGCACACAGATTGACCTGATTCCGCTACTACAACAGGCCCTGGTTTATCTCGACCTCAACAATGACAGTGACGATGCCTTGCCTGAAACCCTCTGGCTCCATAACGGCGACGCCCTCATCCGGGTTGTTTCAGACCGCATCCGACCATTGGCCCGAACCCTGTTGAGCCTGTTAGGGAAAGAACGTGGCGGCAAACTAAGGCTGCCAAAACTGGATGCGGCCCAGGTAATGGGTGATCTGGCGGCAGATTGGCAATGCAACGCAGAATTGCGCAACCTCAGTGAAAAACTCACGTCCTTTCAGGCACTAAACCATGTTCCAATTCCCTCAGAGGTTCGGGCAGAGCTGCGCCACTACCAGCAAGATGGCCTGAATTGGCTGATGTTCCTGCGAGAATTCGGGCTCGGTGGCGTTCTTGCCGACGATATGGGCCTGGGCAAGACCCTGCAAACCCTAGCCTGCATTCAGGCCGAAAAAGCCGCAGGTCGGCTTTCCGCGCCAGCTCTGGTGGTATGCCCGACCACGCTTATTGCCAACTGGGAGGCAGAAGCCGAGAAATTTACCCCGAGGCTGAAACGCCTGGTGATCCATGGCCAACGTCGTAAACCATTCTTCGACATGGTAGCGGAGGCCGATCTTGTGATCACCAGCTACCCACTCCTGCACCGGGATCTGGAACAGCACCAGAACCAGTCATACAGCCTGGCTTTTTTCGACGAGGCCCAACACCTGAAAAACCCGGCAACCGTGACGTCCAAAGCGGCTCGCCGCCTACCAGCCGAAAACCGCATCGCACTTACCGGCACACCAATGGAAAACCACCTCGGGGAGCTATGGGCCCTGTTTGATCTTATTCTGCCGGGCTACCTGGCAGACCAGAAAATCTTCCGCGAACACTACCGAAAACCTATTGAAGAACAGGGCAATCAGAGCCGTTATGCGGAGCTGAGCCGCCGGGTGCGACCATTTATGCTGAGGCGCACGAAAGATCAGGTAACCCCGGAGTTGCCGGAAAAAACCGAGATCGTGCGTCACGTTGAGCTGAATCGCCAGCAGAAAGATCTGTATGAGACCATCCGCGCCACCATGGATAAGCGCATTCGCAAATTGCTTGCCGAAAAGGGCGCAGCAAGAAGCCAGATAGAAATACTGGATGCGCTCCTGAAACTCAGGCAAATCTGCTGCCATCCCGCTCTGCTTAACCCGGAAGAAACAGCCGGTTCGGCCAAACTCGACGCTTTAATGGCAATGTTGGAACAACTGCTGGATGAGGGACGCAAGGTCATCATCTTCTCTCAGTTCACCAGCATGCTGGCGCTGATCGAAACCTCTTTGAAGGCGGCAGGCATAGGCTATGAAAAACTCACCGGCCAAACCAGAGACCGCGCCACACCGGTTAAACGGTTTCAGAATGGCGAGAGCCCGGTCTTCCTCATCAGCCTGAAAGCCGGTGGTACCGGCCTGAACCTGACCGCCGCGGACTGCGTTATTCACTATGACCCGTGGTGGAACCCCGCAGCCGAACAACAAGCCACAGACCGCGCATGGCGCATCGGCCAGGACAAACCTGTCTTCGTGTACCGTCTGATTACCGAAGGCACGGTAGAAGAGCGAATTCAGGCACTACAGGCAAGGAAGAGCCAGCTTGCAGACGGTCTGTACGGCAAAGCTGATACCTTCAGCTCGGCCATTACCGCCGACGATATTTCTGTCCTATTCGAGAAATAAAAGGGGTCAGCCCCCCGAACATTTGCAAACGCCAAATGTCTTGAGGCCTGACCCCACTTACATATAAGGAATCAGGGATTCGCCATAGAGATGTAAGTCCTCCAGTATCTGCTGCTTCTTGGGCGTCAGCTCCGTATCAGCCGCCAATCGCTGTAGCTCCTGACCATAGGCCTCCAGTGAGCGCCATCCCTTTTTCGGCTGCATCAATCGTTCGGTACGAAACTGCTCCCAGCGCTCCATTTCCTCGCCAATCAGGGCATCCGGATAGTTTCGGGCACGGTAACGGAACAGCATCTCCGGCAGGCGCGCGTCTTCAAACCTCACTTCCTGCTCGGCCAGGGTATCCACGGGTTGGGTCAGCAACCAGTTGAGTTTCTCCCGGTCGGTTTTACTGATAAATCCGCCCGCGTACAGTTGCTCGTCGGGATCGGTCAGGTCGCTGCCCTGAAAATCCTGTTCGAATGCCTGGGCAACACGGGCGGGCAGGTCCGGTGCTTTGCGCAGCTTGGCCAGGTTCGCCCGAAGCACATCACCATCTAACTCCAGCTCGGCCAAGCGCTCCTGTGACAGCGTGGAGAGCATATTCGCCGGCGCCAGCACCGGGCATTTGTTCAGTTGCACGCCTTTCAGTGGAAAGCGGCTAACGCCCTCCCCCAGTTCCGCCTGAGACGTAAATACCCGCTCACGGATCTCTTCTACCGAGGCGTTAATCAGCGCCTCCGGGTCTTCCCTAAGATCGTAAACGATCACCTGGTTCTTGTTGCTCAGGCTCTCTGCCAACGGCGCCACCAGCGCACAACAACCCCTTGCTGCCGGGTACTTGGCGGAAATATGAAACACCGGCTTCATAGCGGCGGTATCCAGCATTTGCCGCGCGGAATGTTTGTCTTTGTTGTTCAGAACGAAATCAAACAGCTTGGGCTGTTTTTCCTTGATCAGCTTTGCCACGGCAATGGTGGCCAGCACATCCGACATGGCATCGTGGGCAGCCTCATGAGCAATGCCATTGGCCACCGTCAGCTCTTCCAGCCTGAAACTCGGGCTGCCATCTTCTTTCCGGGGCCAATTTATACCCTCGGGCCGCAGAGCATAAGTCAGCCGCACCATATCAATAACGTCCCAGCGGGAATTGCCGTTCTGCCATTCCCGTGCATAGGGATCCCGGAGATTACGGTAAAGCGTATGGCGGGTGACTTCATCATCAAAACGCAGGCTGTTGTAGCCTACTGCGCAGGTTCCAGGCTGACTGAAAGCCTCGTTAATCTGGGCAATAAACTCCGCTTCCGGAAACCCGTCCTCCAGCGCTTTCTGAGGAGTAATACCGGTAATCAGGCAGGCTTCAGGAGATGGCAGGTAATCGTCGGCTGGCTTGCAATAGATCACCAGCGGGTCTTCGATGATATTCAGATCCGCATCGGTGCGCACACCCGCAAACTGGGAGGGCCGGTCATGAACCGGGTCTACGCCAAAGGTTTCGTAATCGTGCCAGTAGAAAGAGCGGATCAAAGGAAGACTCCTGCAACCGAAGTAAAGTCAGACGCAGGAGTTTAACAAACTTACGCGGCACTTTGCCGAGCATTACCCGTCAACATCGCCTCGATGCTCAGGTGATAATCCAACGCCTCCCACTCAATGCCCGTACCATCGCAGATAAAATGATACTGACGCACCTCCGCAATAGAGGCTGCCTCCAACTCAGGGTACCAATGCACAGGCGTGGAGATTACGCGGCCGTCTTCCAACTCCACGTGCAAGTGACGGTCGTCAATATGAACGGATTTACCCTTGAAACCAGGCATTCCACCTCTCCAGAAAATCAGATTGATGACGTTCAACGATCTTCAGGCACTCCCTCAATTCCTGATTCTTGAGGGTGCTGTACTTTACCGCGAAAGTCGACAACTCAATCTTAGCCCATCGTTCACCTCGGAGCACATGAACATGGGCGGGCGGATGGTCATTGGCGTAGAAAAAGAACTTGAAACCATTTAGCAGCAGTAGTGTCGGCATCCTTGCCTTTCGATCCTTCTATGCTTCGCTAGCCATCCACAATTAGAACAGTTTGGTACCCATATCCGACTGATGGGTGCGCAGGCGGTCGACACCTCCACCCGTCAATTGACTCAAATCTACCGTCATATTCGTTGGCAGGTTAATAAATACACCTTTCCCTACACTGATGGTGTTGGCACCATCCAGTGTCTGCCAAGCGACATTATCATCGCGCTGTAAACCGATAAAAAACCCATCGGTAAAGGCAACCTCGCCTTCGGCGGAGCCTTCCTCGCCTACGATAACGGACCGCAGGTTGGTCAGTGGTGCGCAGTTTACACCCGAAATACAGGTCATCGTTTCACTGCCATTGGGCGCAATACCAATATGGGACGCCCGATAATTAGTGGCCGTCTCTCCTTCCCCGGCAAACAACGCGGTATCGTATATGGTGCCCGACACATCTTCCCGAACCTTAAGCCCGGAAATATTACCGCTGAAACTGGTGGTGTTAGACGACACCGAACCCCGAGCTTGCTGAAACCCCATGCGGAACCCGGCAAGACCGGCGGCATCTTCCGCCAGTTCGATGTAGGGCATGCGTGCTTCGAAAGGAATTTCCTCGCCGGCGTTGTAGGTTTTGCCGTTGAAAACCTCGCCATCGTTACGGGCGATGTGACCAAGGGCCAGGTGGGTGGCAGAGAAATCCGTGCCGCCATTGATCTGGCCGGCCTGAATATCGTCAATATTCACGCGGGTCTCCACATCCATGGTCAGCGTCATACGCGTGAACTCATGGTTCTGGCCGGGAATATTTTCAATCTGCATAAAGGCCTGCCCGGTTACCTCGCCCATCGCATTATCTGAAATGGGCTCCAGTTCTGCCTGGGAAACGGGCGAAATACCCAGGCAGAGCATGGCAAGGGCAGCGCATCCGTACGCTTGCTTTGTCATAGATTGTGTCTCTGATTGTTTTAGTGAGTCAGTTTCGACACCCGACTCCATGCCTGCCCGCTGGTTTTATTATTTCGGTGCTGGCATGCGGCCCGTTATTCTTTGTAACAAACTGTTTCTTTTTGACCGCAACACGACTATATCCGACCGAGGCTCGTATATTGAGTGAGGTACATCACATTCATTCATTACCTGACCGTCATTTGTTGTTCAAGCTTGATGTTCGTCACAGGATTAAACTAGCTGAAACACCAATATGTCGCTTCGCGAACTTGTAATGTAGCCCGCATATACACAAGGCTTCATATTGGTATACTTACGCCCTTTCATTGAAGGCCCCAAACGGCACCCCATGACCACCAGAATACTGATCTGCGACGACTCTGCCCTGGCACGCAAACAAATGGCCAAAGCTCTGCCACCCGGCCTGGCAGACGACATCCTGTTTGCTGGCGATGGCAAAGAGGCTCTGACCATCCTGCGCGATCAGAAAGCCGAACTGCTGTTTCTGGACCTGAACATGCCGGAACTCGACGGCTACCAGGTGCTGGAACACATTCGTTCCGAAGATCTTCCGGTTCTGACCATCGTAGTCTCTGGTGATATCCAACCCGAAGCCCGGGAGCGCGTACGAAAACTGGGCGCCATCGACTTCATCAAGAAGCCAACCGACACCGGCGTTGTCTCCCGACTACTCAAAGAGTACGGCTTCTATCGCCCTTCCGAGCTTGAAGACACTGCCCTGAACGACGCCAGCCTGCACAGTCGAGAGGCAGCAGCCCCGGAAATCTCAGTAAGCCTGAGCGACTACCTGCAGGAGATCTCCAACGTGGCCATGGGCCGGTCCTCAGATCTGCTGGCCCGGCTGCTAAAGGTGTTTGTCAAACAACCTATCCCCAAAGTCGCATTTATCGCCAACTCTGAGCTGCACATGGCGATATCGGCTGCGCAACGAGCAGAAAACTATTCAGCCGTTTGCCAGGGCTTTACCGGCGCCGGTATCGCAGGCGAGGCCCTCCTGCTGTTTGAAGACGCCAGTTTCCGGGAAATGGCCGAACTGCTGCACTATGACGTGCTGGAAGGCGAATCCGTGAACGTGGAAGTGCTCATGGATATGTCGAGCATATTGTTTGGCGCGTTCATCAACGGTATTGGCGATCAGCTCGACCTGAAGCTGGGCCTGGGTCATCCGACCGTTCTCGGCCAGCACCGCCCGGTTAACGAACTGTTGGATCATCACAGCAAGCGGGAAGAACAGCTGCTGTGTATTGAGATCAGCTATGCTCTGGAAAACCGGGATATCCGATGCAACATGCTGATCCTGCTAACCGAGGACTCCATCCCATTCCTTGAAAAACGCCTCGCGTATCTGGTGGATTAACTATGGCCTTTAATCAGGACGCCAACGAATTCCATTGGTTAATGGACATGCTCGAATCCGTCGAGGTGGGCCTGGTGGTGCTGGACCTGGATTTCCACGTCCAGGCATGGAACGGCTTTATGGAACACCATAGCGGCATTACCGCCAGACAGATTCGGGATAAGGTACTGTTTGAAGTCTTTCCGGACATCCCGGAAGCCTGGCTTACGCGCAAGGTAGATGCCGTCGCCATGCTGAACACCCGGGCCTTTACCTCCTGGGAGCAGCGCCCTTACCTGTTCAAGTTCCGGAATACACGCCCGATCACGGGCACTGAAGAATATATGTTCCAGAACCTGACCATCAGCCCGATTACAGCCCCTAACGGAGAGGTAGAGAAGGTTTGCCTGCTGGTATATGACGTTACCGAATTTGCCAGCAGCAAACGGGCCCTGGAACGTGCGAACGAACAGCTCGCCAAACTCAGCATGACGGATCGCCTGACGGGGTTGCTGAACCGCGGCACCTGGGAAAATCTGGTGGATGCCGAATATGAGCGCTTCCGGCGATATGGCCAGGCCACAAGCCTTGTGATGTTCGATATCGACCACTTCAAACCGGTGAACGACACCTACGGCCACCTGGCCGGAGATGAAGTCATTCGCCATACCGCCGATGTTACGCGCAACAACATCCGGCAATCGGACAGCGCCGGCCGTTATGGTGGTGAAGAATTTGGGATTATCCTGCCGGAAACCGATGCTGAGAGTGCCCGGGTCATTTGCGAGCGCATTCGTGAGGCTATTGAGAACAGTACGGTTAGCACTACGGCAGGCGATATTCGCTACACAGTAAGCATGGGCATCGCGCAATTAACGGAAACGCCTGAGAACTATATGCAGTGGATGCAAAAGGCAGATGAGGCTTTATATAAAGCCAAGGAAAGCGGGCGGAACAAAGTCGTAATCAGTTAATATCCCCCTCCCTCTATTGAGAGAGGGGAATAAGCAGTTAATCCTGCTGCCAGCTCTGTACCGCTTCCTTACCGTGCTTTTCACGCCACTCATTCAGAGTCTTGTGATTACCACCGCGGGTTTTTACCACTTCACCGGTGTGCGGGTTTTTATAGGTTTTCAGCGGACGCTTTGCACGGGTACCGGTTGCAGTCTCGGCCTTGGCGCCAGCGATAGAAGGATCAATAGCAGACAGAATCTGCAGAACATCCTTCGGTGATTTGTCATACTCTTTCATCAAATCGCGAACTTTATTTTCAAATTCCAGTTCGCTTTTCAGTGCCTGGTCCTTTTCGAGCTTCTCCAGCTCGGCGGCCAGCTTTTCCATCAGCTGTTTCTTCTGGTAATAATCATTAATCTTTGCCATGGAAATAAAACCTTTTATCGTGGGGTTTTAAATACTGAGTAAATATGACCGAGAGTCGAAACAAATAATAATAGAGAAACCAAAACAAGGCAAAACAAATTACTTAAATCGACTTAATAAAAAAGCCGACACATTGGCCGGCTTCATAGTTCACATTAAGATCAGAGGCGCAAATCAGCCTCCCCTAGCGGCAACACACCCTTCAAATCAAATAAAACGCCATTACCATTCGTATAAGCACGCAGTTGCTCAGCTGAAAGACCTGCATATTCGCGGTGCGGTACCGCGAGAAATACCGCATCATATTCACCGGCTTTGGGTTCGGAAACCAGAGAAATACCATACTCATGCTCGGCTTCTTCATTATTTGCCCAGCAATCGGTGACATCCACGTGGCAACCGAAATCCTTTAACTCATTAACCACATCGATAACGCGGGTATTACGCAAATCCGGGCAGTTTTCCTTGAACGTTAGCCCCATGACCAATACACGAGAATTGGCAATGGTATGCCCCCTCTTGATCATCGCCTTAACCAGTTCGGCGGCTGCGTATGGCCCCATATTGTCGTTCACACGGCGGCCAGCAAGAATAATCTCAGGATGATAACCAATGGCCTGGGCCTTATGGGTGAGGTAATACGGATCTACACCAATACAATGCCCGCCAACCAATCCGGGTTTGAACGGCAGGAAATTCCATTTAGTACCAGCAGCAGCCAACACTTCATGGGTATCGATCCCAATGCGGGCAAAAATCATCGACAGCTCATTCATCAGCGCAATATTCAAATCCCGCTGAGTATTTTCAATGACCTTTGCCGCTTCCGCTACCTTGATGGAACTGGCCTTATGGGTTCCCGCAGTAATGATGCCGGCGTAAAGATCATTTACCTCATCGGCAATCTCGGGCGTGGAGCCGGAGGTTACCTTCATAATGGTGGTAACGCGGTGTTCCTTATCGCCCGGGTTGATACGCTCCGGACTGTAACCGGCAAAGAAATCCTGATTGAACCTGAGGCCGGACATCTTTTCCAGAACCGGCACACAGACTTCTTCAGTGGCACCGGGGAACACCGTGGATTCATAAACAACGATGTCACCCTTCTTGAGGACTTTACCCACACTCTCACTGGCCTTTACCAACGGGGTAAGGTCTGGCGATTTGTATTCGTCAATCGGGGTTGGCACGGTCACGATGTAGACCTGGCAATCGGCAATGCCATCCAGAGAATCCGTAAACGACAGTTTCGACGACGCCGCCAGTTCATCCCGGCTCACCTCGCGCGTGAAATCAATGCCATCCTTCAGCTCGGCAATCCGTTTGGGGTTGATATCAAAGCCAACCACCTCGCGCTTTTCGCCGAATGCAGCCGCCAATGGTAAGCCCACGTAACCAAGGCCGATTACCGCAATCCTTTTCATATATTCTCCTGCCTTAAATAAGGTCTAAGCGCTTGGGCAAACTGTCGCATGAACAGCGCATGCTCACCCCGTTATCCTACTGGAATCAGAATATCAGAATCCGGTGCAATTGCCTCCAGTGCCTGTTTAAAAGCGTGCTTGGCATCCGAATCGCCATGAACAATGCGAATTTCGGCGGGTGTTTCAGGAATGCCTGCAACAAACCGAAGCAAATCATCCTGCCCGGCATGGGCCGAATAGCCACCAACAGTGTGAACGCGAGCGGAAATACTATAACGCGCTCCGTCCAGCTCCACCCATCCACCACGTGGCCCATAAGTCAGAATATCCCGCCCGGGCGTTCCAGCAGCCTGATACCCCACAAAAACCACATCATTTCGGGCATCGCCCAGCATTGCCTTCAGGTAGTTCACTACCCTGCCACCGGCGCACATACCAGAACCCGCAATAACCACGCAGGGACGATGAGTGCGAGCCAAATACTCAACCGCATTCAAATGGTCTTCGTGGGAATTGATCACCGTGAGCTGCTCGAACGACAGAGGATGCCGGCCCGCGCTAACGAGCTCCCGGGCCTCATCATCCCAAAATGGCTTGAGATCCCGATAGATTCGGGTGAATTCGGCGGCCAGCGGCGAATCCACAACAATTTCCAGGTCCTGCCATCGGAGTGATCCAGAGGAGCCTTCTGCGCTCGACTGTGAAATCTCAGATTCCCCAAATTCGGCAATCAGCCCTTCGATCTCATAAAGCAGATCCTGGGTGCGCCCGATACTGAATGCCGGAATCAGCACCGTACCGCCGTCTTCCAGGGCATGCTCAAGTACCGATTTCAATCGATAGCGGCGGCTCTCCCGGTCTTCGTGGTTCTTATCGCCGTAGGTGCTTTCGATGATCAGGCGATCCGCCTTCTCAGGTGATAACGGCTCAGGCAGGAGTGGTGCGTGACTCGCACCAAGATCCCCGCTGAACACGATACGTTCGTTGCAATGACCATCGTGGACCTCGCATTCCACATAGGCAGAACCGAGAATATGCCCAGCCCTTTGCAACCTGATTTTCAGCGCAGTACCGCCCTCAGAAACCACCTCATGCCACTGGCCATAGGGCAGCGGCACCAACTGGCTACGTATACGCTCCAAAACCCGGATAATCAAAGCCCGATCCCGGGTAAAACCGATCTTCAAAGCGTCTTCGAGAATTTCCGGCAGCATGATGGCGGAGGGTTCAGAGCAGACAATCGGCCCATCAAACCCGGCTGCCAATAGATAGGGAATCCGCCCGACATGATCAATATGGACGTGAGTGACCACAAGGGCGCGGATATGATCAATGGGAAAATCAATCGCCAGCTCCATGGCAGAGGAAGCCCGGCCTTTTTCCTGCCCCTGGAACAGGCCGCAATCAACCAGAATGCCAAAATCCGGAACCCGGAGCTCATGGCAGGAGCCTGTGACGCCATTAACAGCGCCGTGGTGTTTTATCTGAATCATTCAACAGTCCTTGTTGACGTCCCAAGTGGAACGGTTCGATGCGGTTAGCTCAAGCGGAGGACTTTGCCATCCTTATCGTGATGTTCCGGAATTTCCGCCCCAGCTTTACACCAAACCAGGTCAGCCACATCCCCGTTAGGCGAATAGGCCGTTCGGGCTTCTATCAAAATATTCAATGCGGCTTTACAGTCAAAGCTCTGGCTGGCTCGCGTTAGTCGCCCCAGATACTCCTCAACTTCATCCCATGTCAATGACACTTCGCGCGCCATCAATATTCTAGGGTGAGCCGTACCCTGAGGGTTATCGCCTATCAGCAGTTCCTCGAAAAGCTTTTCGCCCGGTCGCAATCCGGTATATACAATCTCAATATCGCCGTCGGGAGAATCCTGAGTTTTCTCCTCAAGCCCCATCAAGTGGATCATCTTACGGGCAAGGTCGGCTATTCTTACTGGCTCGCCCATATCCAACACGTAAACCTCTCCCCCCTGCCCCATGCTGCCAGCCTGCAGCACCAACTGGCTGGCTTCCGGAATGGTCATGAAATAGCGGATGATATCCGGGTGCGTAACCGTGACTGGCCCACCATCGCGAATCTGATCTCGAAAAAGAGGCACCACAGATCCAGAAGAACCCAGCACATTTCCGAAGCGCACCATAGAGAAAACAGTCTGGCTCTGGCGTTGCGACAAGCCCTGCAGCACAAGCTCTGCCATACGCTTGGTCGCACCCATCACATTGGTTGGGCGAACGGCCTTATCTGTTGAGATCAACACAAATCGCTC
This sequence comes from Marinobacter sp. tcs-11, assembly GCF_002049515.1. Taxonomy (NCBI): domain Bacteria; kingdom Pseudomonadati; phylum Pseudomonadota; class Gammaproteobacteria; order Pseudomonadales; family Marinobacteraceae; genus Marinobacter; species Marinobacter sp. tcs-11. Next base: position 42,830 of record NZ_LLYU01000005.1, read on the forward strand.
GACACCCGCCGCGATGGCCGCTTCTGCAGTATGCCAGGTACCAAACACGTTATTCTGGATACCCTCGATGACATTGTGCTCCACCAAAGGCACGTGCTTATAGGCGGCCGCATGATATACCGCTTGAACACGGAACGCCTTCAAAACGGCCTCACACCGCCTTCTGTGAGTCACACTCCCAAGAATTGCGTGTACGGTTACATCCAGGCTTTCTATCTGGCTGATGGACCGAAGTTCTCGTTCAATGGAGTACAGCGAAAACTCGGATTGCTCAAATAACACCAACACCTTGGGCTTGTGTCGAATGATCTGCCGGCACAGTTCAGAGCCAATGGAACCGCCGGCCCCCGTGACCATAACTGACTTTCCGTAGAGGCTTTCCGAGACAATGGCAGTATCCGGCCGAACGGGATCACGCCCCAACAAATCCTCAATCTCCAGATCCCGAATATCATTAATGCGGGCCTGGCCCGCCACAAGCTCAGACATCGACGGCACAGTCTGAACCGGAATGGAGAGCTTCTCCAGGGACGAGAGCAACTGCTTTCTGTTCACCGGTACAGCATCTTCCAACGCCAGCAACGCCCGGGAAGCATCCAGCTCTTTCACCGCTTTTTCGAGATGCTCAATCGAGTAGACCGGCAAGCCACCAATAACCGAACGATGATTGCTGCTTAACAGCGAGACAAAACCTATCGGACGATACTCAACGCCTTGTGACAGGGCAGATGCTAATTGCAGACCTTTGGGGCCAGCCCCAACAATAAGCACACTATTTTTGGCCTTCTCCCTGGGCCGTCGGACAATAGCGCGAACCGTAAAGCGTGTTCCGGCAACGAGAAGAAACGCAAAGGCGCCGTAAATGACTGGCACGGAGCGCGGTACCAGGGCCTGAAACAGAAAACCGAAAACGATAAGAGCGACGCTTGAAAAAGCCACCCCGACGATAATGGCCAGAAACGCATGTTCACTGAGATAACGTATAACAGCTCGATACAGACCCAGCTTGATGAATGCGCCAATCGTTACCAGAACCGCCGCGAAACAAACAATCAATTGCTTGCTGTCCGGCATCCAGCTGACGGTTTCGAACCTTAACGCAAACGCCCCCCAAACCGCGACGGAGAGCAGCAGAAAGTCTGCAAGTACCGAGATGAATCGCTTTAGAGGCCTGGACCATCCCAGAATAGAATTGATAACGCTGGCTACCATCGTCTACTCCCGCGATTTAACGCGATCCCCCGCCCCTTTGCCTGTCACCGTCTGCAGGATATATCGGAAATAATGCTTCAAATCCAAGGAGCGAAGCATCGCGGCATCAGTTTCCGCAAGCAGTTGAGGGGTGGACATATCAATATCATTCACTTGCGCCAGCCCGGTAATGCCAGGCCGGGCATCGAGCACCCCGCGGCTCTCCCGCTCCTGAATGAGCTCCACCTGGTTAAATAAACACGGCCGAGGGCCCACCAGGCTCATCTCGCCCTTGAGCACATTCCAGAGTTGCGGCAGCTCATCAAGCTTGGTCCGCCGGAGAAATCGGCCAACTGGCGTAATGGACGACGAATCAGCCAGATGGCTGGCGACCGATTTGGTTTCCGGCGCCATGGTACGAAACTTCACCAGGATGAACGGCTTTTTACAACGGCCAACCCTCTCTTGGCGAAACAGAGGTGAGCCAGTATCAAGCAATCCAACGACATAAATAGCCACCAGAAACGGAAGGCCAAACACAAGCCCCAGAGTGGCAAATAGAATATCCAGAACTCTGATCACGCGGACTCTCCGGATTGCGGGCGTTGATGGAAAGCGTCCACCGTCGCTTTCAGTCCTTGCTGAACTGAATAAGGGGCAGACCAGTCCAAAACGTTCCGAGCCTTGCTCGAATCGATCGTCAATTCTCCCGTCAAACGGTTCACAGCCTCTGCCTTGCTCAACACAGCTCCCAACCATCGAAACAGAAAAACCGGCACAGGTACCAGCCAAGCCGCTCTCCCCTGCGCTCGCCGGAGGTTCTTCAGAAGCTCAGCCAAAGAAAGCGTTAAATCATCACCAATCAGAAACGTCTCACCAGCAGCCCCTCGTCCACCAATACAGTGAGCCAGGAAGTCTGCGAGGTTGCCAACATAAACCATGCTTCGCTTGTTCTTCATGGAACCAAATGGCAGCGGTACCGGCAAGTTACACAGTTTCAATAAACTCAGGAAATTACCCTTCACGCCCGGCCCATAAACCAACGGAGGACGCACCACCACCAGCTCCAAGCCCACTTGCTTACAGAAATCGCGCAACTTCCACTCGGCCTCAGCCTTTGAACGAGCGTATGCGTCCTCCGGCGACGGCTCATCAGTCTCCCTGAATGGAGCGCGGTGGTTGGTGCTCTCACCATTGACTTTAACCGTACTCACAAACACCAAGCGCTTAACCCCGGCTTTGCTGGCCTCAGTAGCCAAATTCAGAGCGCCATCAACGTTCACACGCCGAAACTCTGCTAGCGGATCCAAAGAAGTGTCATTCATCACATGAGCGCGAGCAGCGCAATGAATTACGACATCAACACCCTGAAGCGCTTCAGCCCAGCCGGCTGGCTCACTCAGTTCCAGGCCGGAAACAACCCGGCAAGCTGAACTGTCAACGCCCCGCTCCGAGCGACCTGCTGCCACAACGTCGTAAAGCTCAGGGTGCTCTAAAAGGCGCTTTACAACGGCACCGCCAACAAAACCCGAAGCCCCGGTTACCAATATCCTTTGCCTGGTCATGGCATGGGCCGCCTGATCAGCTCCAGCAATTTGAACGGAATCTTGCTTAAAACAAGCAGCAGATTGGTGTATACGCCGTTATCTCTGCAGGCGCGGACAATCTCCCGATTCAGCCGGATGCTGCTTCGGATACCGCTGGTACTGACTCCACCGGCACGCATGCGAACGAGCACTCTATCCAGATACTGCCATTTTAAACCAGCCACCAATAACCAGCGAACAAACATGTCGTAGTCTGCCGCAATACGCATATCCAGACGGTATTTACCTACCCGCTCATATGCGCCTTTCCGGACAAACGTTGCAGGATGCGGCGGCATCCATCCGAAACGGAGTTTCCAGGGCCGAAAATGGCCGCTCTTGTAATAACGTGTTACTCGCTCGAGATTGTCAGGCTCAACGAAGACCACATCACCGAATACGATATCAATCTCTGGATGATCCTCGAATAGACGCACAACCGCAGAAACCACCTCTTTATTTTCAAAAAAATCATCCGAATTCAGAATCCCAATAATATCGCCGGTAGCATGGTGAATCCCCTTATTCATTGCGTCGTACAAACCGCGATCCGGCTCCGAAACTACGGTACTGACGCTATCACGGTACTGATTCACAATGTTTACGGTGCCATCACTCGAGGCACCATCGACCACAACATGCTCAAGTTTTTCATAATACTGCGACCGCACAGACTCCAATGTGCCACGAATCGTTGCCTCACTATTGAAGCATACAGTAATGATCGATACAGATAGCTTATTATTCATAAAACTCACAAAACGACAGTTGAACGATCCGGCCGGTAAAAATACACGAATGGCCCCAGCAACAAATAATCAAAGATATTTCCGAGATAAATAATATCGAGCGATGCGCGAGCAATGAAAACCGCTGATATTACTGAAAGGACAAAAAGGCCATTAGATAGCATCAGAAGAACAGCCACCGAAAGAGCTAGAATAATACCAATACTCACCAAACCAAAATAACTATGGGCACGAAGGAAGGCATTGTGAGTGTTACCACCGTGATCAACAATTGAGTCCACCGCCGAAAGCTCCGTACCCAAAAACAAAGAGCTCACGTTCGTTTGATCGGCATACTCTCTCAGCATCTCGCTCCGGGGGCTCTCAAAGCCAGCAGAAAAGTTAGTGCTGCCAGAAATATAGTTTAGGAGTGGATCGAAGCCCAGCGTCAGCAAAAGAACTGAAAGGAGGCCCAGGAAAAACGAGCCTGCGAGGCCAAAGTTCAGATACAGTACCAGCGCGAATAGCACCGCACCGCCCACAATGTTAGCCCTACCGTATAGCGGGAACATTAATAAAAGTGCCAGTGCACCTAACAGTATTGAAGGCTTTGAGTTTTTTTCATAGCAGTACCACACATAGCCTGACAAGAGCGCCAGCAACACTGCACCTACTCCATTCCTGCTGTATCCCTTAAACACACTGTTGAATTCACTCGGCCCGAATTCCAGGACTGCAAAGAGGTAAAGCAAGAAAAATGAAAACAGGGAAAGCGGTATTGTTATGAAAACCCACCCAAGATCATGATCTCTAATCAATATCGCCAAACAAAGCGACGAAAAAAGTGACAAGATAAAAAAAAGGCTTGCGAGAAAATTAGAGTCCGCCTTTACTATGGTAATCCCAAGCATTATCAAAGCAACAACAAGGGGTATCCAGACACGAACTCGATAAACCGAAAGAAAATAGGTAAGAAAGAAAGCTCCAGTCAAGCCGCTCAGCATCCTAAAGGTGCCGCTTCCCAAAAAAACCGCTGAAAAGCAAAAGCCTAAAAAAAACAACGCCGCCACTGTCAGGAGCGCCCGATCCAACCTTATCGCCACGGGCAGGCTAAGACTAAGCCTCACCGATCTTCTCACTTTCGTTAAGGAACGCTTCTATATCTGAAAACAGCTCCCAGTTTTCCTTTATCCATGATAAGTCTTTATCCCACCACTTTATTGCCAACAGACTCTTGATTACATCGGCATCGAACCGGTATCGAATGAACCTGGCAGGCACACCGCCCACCAATGAATATGGCTCAACGTTTTTAGTAACCACAGCGCCAGCAGCTATACAGGCGCCGTCACCGATGCGAACACCATCGCAGACAATCACACTCTGTCCAATCCAAACATCATTACCGATAACAACACGTTCCGACTCGTTGAACTTATCCCTATCAGAAAAGCTCAGGCCTGATGCATTGGATTTTGAATAAAAGGCAGGATGAGTAGATACATAATTACGAACGGGGTGTTTACCAAGACCTATTCGTACATCCGGACCAATTGAACAAAACTTACCAACTTCGGCATTGCTAATTCGACCTCCATTTGCGACGTACGAACAGTCCCCTATGACGGCATTATTCACACGGCAAAATTTATTAATTTTTGCCAACTCTGAAATAGAACTATTTCTGATCAAAGATAGAAATGCCACAACTAACTCCTCCCCCCCTTCTCAAAGGCATCGATAAACGAATCGGGAGTTCGGTTAATAACTCGAACATCTTTTCGGATGGCAATTCTGGCGAGAACCTTATAGCTTTTATGCAACAAGTAATACGCTCGAAAAATATCTTCCACAGAAAAATGAATCCCATTTTCAGAATCTTTCAGTAGCGGAGTCATTTTAGGATTACCATCATAAAAGTGGACATCCTTGATCATTAGCTTGTTTTCATTGTTCAGATGAAGGTACTTATGCCAGCTATGATCAGCTCCCTCAAGAAATATCCTTGAGTACCCAAGCAGAACTCCAACATAGATTGCGGCCACCATAACATTCTGGGCCCGTGGCATAATCACTTGATGTTCCATTAGCCACAACGAGATGGCTCCACCATCTAAAGGAAATCCTGCATCTCTAAAATAGATGATATGAAGCTTTTCCGAGGACACCAAATTTTCAATTTTTGCTTCGTATCCTTTGAACCGTAAAGGAATATAAAGTGTCATCGACCATGTTAGTTTTTCGCATATAGTGCGAAAAACTCTACTCGCCACCGAATCAGGATCTTCCAGCCCAACAACAAACAAAGGATCGAAAATGACATAATGACGGGGTTTAAAGAACTCAAAATGACTGTTCAAGGCAAAAAGATTTACACACATGAAGTCAGTGCCCGACTCTGGTTCGGGCGAGGCTTCAATGTATTGGTTTAACCCCGGGCCATTGGCGAGAATCACCAACGAGGTATTCCGATTCTCCAGCGGAGTAATGGACGCATGTCTAGATTGGACCGGAAGAAATGACAGGAAAAAACGAACAGCGTAGCTCAATAACCTAGACATCACGCAACCTCAAACCGCACTCATACGCTTTCTTGCATGGCTAAAAAGCGCCCACACCAAAGTAACGATACTCGCCAGGACACCGGCTAAGAACCCTCCAATTACAACAATAAATAGCGGACTCCGGGAGACGGGCTCCAAACTAGGTTGCGCCACAGTAATGGCTTCGGGCTCTTTTACAAATGAAATTTTCTGCTCAATTTCTGCCTTCCTTTCTACAGCGTCGGGTAGTGCAGCCCCTGAATCTTCCATCGCCCGCAACAGTTCAATCGTCTCATTTACGCTGGCGAGTTGCGCCTTTAATCCCTTCAGGTAACGCTCAGCCGCGTTTTTTTGCCTCTGTATTACCTCGTTCGTCACGCTTTGATGGACTTGCTCCAAATCATTCTGTTCTGCTGGTTCCGCTTTGGATGTCAGCTTCAACAGCATCGTATCGGCGGGAATTTCAATAACGAGTTGGAAGGGCATCCTCTGCGATCTTTCATCTCTGTAGATCGTTTCAGTTGTTGGTAAAACAGAGTATTGAAGCCAGCCGACCAAAGCACCTGAAGACTCTATCGGTTCCTCCGAGGACTTCTCAGCCAACTGCACAAGCGTCGTATATTGATACTTCTCAGGGAGAACCAGAGCAACAATCAACGCCAGTAGCAGAATGATCGAAAACGCCAAAAAAAACACTTTTTTAAATCGGATAAAAACCGATGCCAAATCGATCAGGCTAACTTCCTGAATCTTGTCGTTCGCTGTAGGAGCAGGAGAATGCATAGTAGCTATATACCCAGTATGTTGATCAGACGCTTTTGGTGCCTCCGTTAGCCTCGAACAGCCGATTCATGCTGCAAGAACCACTCGTAGCTACCACGCAACCCTTCTTCAAGGGCAATCGATGCATGCCACCCCAACGCCTTCAACCGGCTCACATCCATTAACTTCCTCGGCGTGCCATCCGGTTTGCTGCTGTCGAATACCAGCCTTCCCGAAAATCCGGTTACCCTGGCAACCGTCTCTGCCAGTTCTCGAATGGTGCAATCCACACCGGTACCTACGTTAATATGGGAGAGCATTGGCTCGGTATTTTGAGCGTAGGTTTCGTGGTCCAACTCCATGACATGCACGCTGGCTGCGGCCATGTCATCCACGTGCAAAAACTCACGCATAGGCTTGCCACTACCCCAGATAACCACTTCCTCATCGCCGGCCTTAACCGCTTCATGAAACCGCCGCAACAACGCCGGAATCACGTGGCTGTTTTCAGGGTGGAAGTTGTCATTAGGGCCGTACAGGTTGGTGGGCATCACGCTGCGGTAGTCCCGTCTATATTGGCGGTTATAGCTTTCGCAAAGTTTGATACCGGCAATTTTGGCAATTGCGTAGGGCTCATTAGTGGGCTCAAGAATACCCGTTAGCAAGGCATCTTCCCGCATGGGCTGTTCGGCGAACTTCGGGTAAATGCAAGACGACCCGAGAAACAACACCTTCTGCACACCGGCCTGGTGAGCGGCATGAATCAGGTTGGCTTCGATCATCAGGTTTTCATAGATGAATTCCGCCGGGTAGGTGTTATTGGCATGAATACCGCCTACCTTCGCCGCTGCGATATACACCTGCTCCGGCTGATGCTCGGCAAACCAGGCATGTACCGCAGCCTGGTCCAACAGATTCAGCTCATCTCTGCCGGCCGTAAGGATGTTGGGGTATCCCAAGGTCTCCAGGCGCCGAACAATTGCCGAGCCCACCATGCCGCGATGGCCGGCCACAAATACCTTCTGATTGCGCAGTTCTGCCATCTTAGTTCTCCACCGATACCGGAACATCATGGCCATGGGCCTTGAGTAAGGCATGGCGCTTCGCAGCCTGCAGGTCCTCCTGAACCATCTCGGCGCACATCTCCTGCACGGTAATCTCCGGCACCCACCCCAGTTTCTCCTTGGCTTTGGTTGGATCCCCCAATAAGGTTTCCACCTCGGCTGGTCGGAAATAGCGGGGATCCACCTTCACAATCACGTCGCCCGGCTTCACTGCTGGCGCCGCATCACCAGACACCGCTACAACTACGCCAATCTCATCCACACCCTCACCATCGAAACGAAGCTCAATACCCAGCTCCGCCGCAGACCACTTAATAAACTCCCGAACCGAATACTGAACACCGGTCGCAATAACAAAATCCTCGGGCTGATCCTGCTGCAACATCATCCACTGCATGCGCACATAATCCTTGGCATGCCCCCAATCCCGGAGTGCGTCCAGATTGCCCATGTACAAACAGCTCTCAAGCCCCTGAGCGATATTCGCCAGGCCACGGGTGATCTTACGGGTAACGAAGGTTTCACCGCGCCGGGGCGACTCATGATTGAACAACACACCATTACAGGCATACATGCCGTAAGCTTCCCGATAATTCACGGTAATCCAGTAGGCGTAAAGCTTGGCAACGGCATAGGGCGAGCGCGGATAAAACGGTGTAGTTTCTTTCTGGGGAATCTCCTGTACCAGGCCATAAAGCTCAGAGGTGGAGGCCTGATAGAAGCGGGTTTTCTTCTCCAATCCCAGCAAACGAATGGCCTCTAAGAGGCGCAGGGTGCCCATGGCATCTACATCTGCAGTGTATTCAGGTGACTCAAAGCTAACGGCCACGTGTGACTGCGCCCCCAGGTTATACACTTCGTCTGGCTGCACTTCCTGCAAAATGCGCGTGAGGTTGGAAGAATCCGTAAGGTCACCGTAATGCAACACAAATCGCTGATTATCGGTATGAGGATCCTGATAGATATGGTCTACACGCTGAGTGTTGAACAACGAGGCCCTGCGCTTGATACCGTGCACCTCGTAGCCCTTTTCCAGCAAAAACTCTGCAAGGTAGGAACCATCCTGGCCGGTAACACCGGTAATCAACGCCTTCTTCATTGTGCGACCCTAGAAATTTTGCAAACAACATAACAGAAACGGGCCTTCGCTCAGCACGAAAGCCCGTTTGCGAGGAAATTGGCGCAAGTTTACGCCAAGAGCCCGACTATTTCAGTAACCATCACGTAACCTAACTTTTGAACAGGCTCGCCTCTCACGCACTGCAATGCTATTGTTGCGCAGAGTTATCCGTCTGAAGTACTTTGCTGCAAACGGCTCTTAGAGCGTCGCACCAGCTTCCTTCTCGAATTCCCATTCTCGCTTCAAGCAATCCCCCATCAAGAACAGAAAAAGCTGGACGCTTTGCAGGCGTTGGGAAATCAGAGGTGGGTATTGGATCTATCATTGGAATCTGAAAGTCAGGCTTTAGATCAACGCAAGTCTCGAAAATTTTCTGCGCAAACTCATACCAACTGCAGCGTTGACCTCCAGAAAAATGGTAAGTGCCGCTCACAGGTGGGCTTTCCGCCACAGCTCGCAACGCCTCGGCCAGATCTCCGGCATAGGTAGGCGTACCGATCTGGTCATTCACAATCGACAGACTGTCACGCTCACTCCCAAGCCTCACCATTGTCTTCAGAAAATTACTACCGTATTCACTAAAAATCCAAGCCGCACGGACAATGACATAGCGATTCGCCTTCTCCGCTTCTCTCTCACCGGCCAACTTGGATTTTCCATACACCCCCATCGGATTAACTGAATCTATCTCACGGTAGGGCCGAGTTGATGAGCCATCGAACACATAATCCGTGGACACATGAACCAGAAAAGCGCCAACTTTATTGACCGCCGCCGCTAAATTAGCGACAGCCTCTGCGTTCACTTTAAATGCTAGATCCGGCTCTGCTTCCGCTTTATCAACCGAAGTATAAGCCGCAGCGTTAATTATCACGTCAGGCTCATGAGCAAGAACAAAACTCTCAACTGAATCGGAACTTGTAATATCGAGCTCACTTCGGCCTGCTGCAATGACCTCATGGCCAGATTCTTTAAAACTGTCTTGCAAGCATTTTCCCAGCTGCCCGCCCGCACCCGTTATCAGTACTCTCATGAACAACAAAACTCCCTAAAACCAGGGGCATTCGCATCTTTCTCAGATAACTTGACCTCAAGATCAATAGGCCACTTTATCCCTATATCTGGATCATCCCATGCAATCGCACCTTCATCTGCCGGGTCATAGTAATCGGTGCATTTGTACTCAAAATCTGCCGTCTCACTAACAACAACAAAGCCATGCGCGAAGCCAGGGGGCACCCAGAACTGGCGCTTGTTATCACCACTCAGATAAACACCTTCCCACTGCCCAAAGGTAGGAGAATCACGACGAAGATCTACTGCAACATCAAACACCTCACCATTAACCACGCGCACCAGTTTCCCCTGAGGCTTCGTGATTTGAAAATGCAAACCACGCAAAACCCCCTTGCCAGACCGGGAATGATTATCTTGCACAAATGGCAAACTGATACTTGCCTCTTCGGCGTACCGTTCCGCCTGAAAAGTCTCAAGAAAAAAGCCCCGATGGTCTCCAAACACCTGGGGCTCAATCACCACACAATCCTTAAGGGTCGTAGGAACAACCTTCATACATGCTCCTCAGCCAATCTCATGAGATACTTGCCGTAACCGGTCTTGGCGAGCTGCTGCCCTTTTTCGGCGAGCCAGCCCTGCGTTACCCAACCGTTCCTGAAGGCAATTTCCTCAAGACAGGCAATTTTCAATCCCTGGCGATGTTCAACCGTTTGAACGAAATGCCCAGCTTCGATAAGCGAGTCGTGAGTTCCCGTGTCCAACCAGGCGAACCCTCGCCCAAGAACACTCACATTCAAGTCACCCCGCCTTAGATAAGCATTATTTACATCGGTGATCTCTAGCTCGCCTCGATTTGAAGGCTGGATTTGTTTGGCAATATTCACTACATCGTTGTCGTAGAAATACAAACCTGTCACAGCGTATTGTGACTTGGGGTGTTCTGGCTTTTCTTCAATCGACAGCGCCTTGCCCTCCCCATCGAACTCAACAACTCCAAAACGCTCTGGATCCGTCACATGATAACCAAACACCGTGGCCCCTGTTCGACGACCGACTGCCTCACGTAGCATCTGACTGAAACCATAGCCATGGAAAATGTTGTCCCCCAAGATCAAGCACACACTATCGTCGCCGATAAATTCTTCACCAATGATAAACGCCTGAGCAAGGCCATCCGGAGAGGGCTGTGGTGCGTAGCTAAGCTCGATACCAAAGTCAGATCCATCCCCAAGTAATTTAGAAAAGCTGGGCAGATCCTCCGGGGTGGAAATTACAAGTATCTCTCTAATACCAGCCAACATAAGAACCGACAGGGGATAGTAAATCATCGGCTTATCATAGACCGGTAACAACTGTTTGGAGACGCCACGAGTGATAGGATGAAGCCGGGTGCCAGAACCGCCGGCAAGAATAATACCCTTCATGCGTTTTCTCCCAAGCGATCCAGTTGATACTCTCCGCTCAACACTCGTTGCCACCACTCCGGGTTATCCAGATACCATCGGACCGTCTTACGAATTCCCGTCTCGAACGATTCTTGGGGCATCCAACCCAACTCTCGTTCAATTTTACTGGCGTCTATCGCATACCGGACGTCGTGTCCGGGCCTGTCCTTTACAAACGTAATTAACTCTCGGTAGTGGGCCACCTCAGAAGCAGGCTGCCATCTCAGGTGCGGATAGGTACCGGGTGGAGACATCTCTTGCAAAAGATCACATATGGTTTCCACCACTTCGAGATTTGTTTTCTCATTGTGGCCACCAATATTGTAGGTCTCTCCTACCCGGCCCTCGGTAGCCACGCGCAGCAACGCACGCGCATGATCTTCCACGTACAGCCAATCACGAATCTGAGAGCCATCACCATAAACCGGTAAAGGTTTGCCCGATAAGGCATTCAAAATCATGTGGGGTACAAGTTTTTCGGGAAAGTGATAAGGCCCATAATTGTTGGAGCAGTTGGTGATCACAACCGGTAGACCATAGGTTCTATGCCACGCCCTCACCAGATGATCGGAACTGGCTTTGGACGCCGAATACGGCGAACTCGGCGCATAGGCCGTTGTTTCGGTAAACAGGTCGGAAGTATTCTCCAGATCCCCATAAACTTCATCTGTAGAAATATGGTGAAACCGAAACACAGATTGTTTTGATTTATCCAGACTTAGCCAATACCGACGAGTTGCTTCCAACAGCGTATAAGTCCCTACGATATTGGTCTGGATGAAATCGGATGGGCCATCGATCGAACGATCAACATGACTCTCAGCCGCCAGATGCATAATGTGCGTTGGCTGAAACTCAGAGAACACACCATCCAATGCTGAAGCATCGGAAATATCTGCCTGAAAGAAGTGGTAACGAGGAGCCCCAGACGCCCTCCCAAGGGAATCCAAGTTTCCTGCATAAGTAAGTTTATCGAAATTAGCCACATTGTAATCAGTGGTCTTAACAATATATCGAACCACGGCCGAACCAATAAAGCCCGCGCCACCTGTAACCAGAATACGATTAGACATAAATAATAGCTAACTTATTTAGTTGGATACCAGTGGGTTAAGAGCTCTTCGTACTCTCCCAGAACCTGCTCCCAAGTAAAACGATCTTTGAACCTTGTGCGACTCGCAGCCCTCATCTTTAACGCGATGTCTTCAGCCGGAAGCAGCCTATCGAGAATTTCACAGAAGTCCGCCTCATCCCTAAAGTAAGCAGCATCAGGTCCCGCCACCCACCTATTGAAGTGGTTATCGTGAGCGATAACCGCACAACCCGCTCCCAACGCCTCAACGAGGGATGGATTAGTGCCGCCTACTCTATGACCATGAAAATAAAAACGAGCATAAAAGCGCAGGGATTGAACTGTGGCTGTATCATAGATTGCGCCGGGGAAAATAACTTCATCAGAAGCGGAATCTATAACTGAGCGGTGATAACTATTTCTTTCAATATCAAAGTTCCCGAGAACCACAAGTTTGTGGTTCCTCTGCTTACGGCTAAAAGATCGAACCATCTGCAGAAATGAATTTTCTGGCTCAGGACGCGCGATTATTACTGAAAACTGGCCCGGAACTAAATTATACTCATCCAGCAGCGATGCATCAGCATTACAAACTTCATCGCCGCCATATGGAATCATCGTTATTTTTTCAGTCTTCACACGAGTTGAGAGATGCTCCTTAATCTTCGGATGGTCGGCAATCAAATGACTGCCAAACCAACAGCCAAAACGTTCATTAAGCCAGAACCAAATCCTGGCAACTATGCCCCATTTCTCCCGCCGCCATTCAATACCATCCATATTAATAAGATTAACTTGGCTTTTCATGCGTTGAAGCAAGTTAAAACATGCGGTGTTGTAACCGAGAGTGAGCAACAAGCCGCTTTGGTTCAACGAGTGGACTATTGATTTCCAATCAAAAATAACTGTACCAAAAGATCCGGAAAATGGAACTGGAATGTGCACACGATTAACTCCATTCCAGATGGATTCATATATTTCGCCCTTACCGCTTTCCTGGCAGTAAACTGTCACTTTCCAACCTTTCTCAATGAGATAGAGTGAAAGTTTTTCAGCGAATGTTTCGAAACCACCATGCTGAGCTGGAACGCCCCTAATTCCAAGCAACGCGATTTCCTTCATTTTTGGTTCCTTATAAAAATCAGGTTTGAAGATTCTCTAAATGCAGAAAAAAACAAAATTATGCACAACATAAAAAGCTGATGCTTCTGAAAATTTGAATTTGTTATTGATGAAACAAAAAGCACGCTCAAAGAAAAATAAACGGTAAACTTGTAAGACCAAAAAGCAAAGTGAGATCTAGAGAGCTTAATCGTCGAACAAAAAACATAAATGACAAAAGCAGGCCAAACCAAAACCCCAAAAAAACCATAACTTACCAAAAAACCAAAATAATCGCTGTGAGGATCTAACAAGATTGGAACATCATATATCTCATATCGAAGAACATTGAACATGAGATTGCCCGCGCCTAAAACGTTTTTGCTAAAAATCTCTATAGATGAAACCCATAATGTTCCTCTAGTCACAAGAGACGACATGGCTTCATGGCCAAAATATTTATACATAATGTCAAAATATGCTACGACGAAATAAATACAAAAAGTCAACGGCACTAAAATTAATAGCACACTAGCAACGAACCTCAAATTAACACTACCTCGATCAGCGCAAAGCAAAACGCTGTAGAACGTCAAACCAACGAAAATTGAAAAAAGTGCAACCCTAGTCCCTGACAATAAAATACAAATTAGCGCCAAAATGACTGACGTGTAGATAATAATCTTTACTTCTTTCTTAAGCCGCTTAGTACATAACAGCAAATATACTGAAATCAGCACCAATGCATTGGCAAAGACGTTTACTCCATAATTTCCACTGCTTAACCTAGCGTTGTTTTGGCTCACGCTATATATAACTGATTCAACACACAAAAATGCTAGACCGACCACAACACCTAGCACAAAGTATTGGAAATGTCGTCTAAAATCGAAGACAATAGCAAACAACAAGCCATAATAAAAATAACGAATTTGATAAGTACCCGAAAGAAAAAGCCCAAAGAGATCTGGGCTATCGAAGTATCTTATGGACGATATCAAATAGACGATAAATACAATCAGAGTTAAAAAAACAAAAAGCAAGTCCTTTGATTCAAATTTCAATGACGACGAAAGTCTAAAGAGGTGAAAAGCAAGCGCCATAAAGTACACATCAATATGCGAGATCACCGAATAGTCCGCAGTAATCACTTCTGAGCTTGGCCCCATGGGGAATGAAGGAAATATATCATTGACCAAATTGGGAAGAAAAATTACCACAATCGGCAGACAAAAAACCCATAGTTTTAAAGAGATTAACGACACAAAAAGCAATCCCAAGAAAACAAAGAGCGACACTAGAACCAACGGTGCTATCGACGCGACGGAATCAGAATAAACACCCCCCACTGCCAACATAACTGAGAATATCAGCCAATAAAAAAACAAACATGCGTAGAATGAAAAAAATCTCATTCTAACCTTACATAAATTATTCACAGATATCGTCTTACGCCGTGATCTTCCATGAAAGAAAAGATATCCATCTCAACGCCATTCACGGATATAGATAGTGTACACAAAGGCAAGTAAACGCATTTAACATCAGGGAAAATCTTCGAAATATTTATTAACGCAGAACTATGGAAACTTACAACGGTGCCAAAGCTCGTTAAAGATAACAACCGTTCAGCAGGCATTGACTGTAACTCTTCGCTCAACTGGATCATACCAGCATATGAGGCGTTGGCATCGTGATGGGCTTTATAATAGACTTTTTGGTTAGGTTTTTTTTGTGAAAGCCAATGCTCCAAGTACTCCCTCTTTTCTGTTGATTCGATATTTAAAGGTTGATCTAAAAACAAAATCTCAGAGCAATATCGCTTAGGTCGACCAAACTCAATAGGAATATTTACTTTTTTCAAACATCCCAATTTACTCTTAAAAACAAGCTTTCCAGGTCGCGAAGAGAGAGTACTTGCCACACTGCAAACATCTATACCCGTTATGTGCCCCGAGTAGGGCTTGAAAGGCAGAGCGACTAACCAGGACATTATCTTCTTTGAAAGGGATATATCCCAGCGTTCGCTCACAGCATCATAATAATTGGCAATTCCCTCTTCATATATATTGACCGTGTGACATCGATTGCTCCTAGCGGGATAATTACTTGCAAAATGACACATATGAGGGATATAAAGATTTATCTTGCGGCCCGTCAAAAACCAAGACCATATCCTCAAAGAATAAAAGATCATACTTAGAATTTTATTATTGAAGGGCGATATTTTTCTCCAAGAATTTGGCTTTCCTGGATACTCTTTTGTGAAATAACAGAACACAGGTCCTTCAAGATTATTAATGAACCCTTCTGAAAATAGCGCATGATATGGAGTAAAGCCAACAACGAGATTTATGGTTTTCAAATCTATCCCAAAACAGGAAACAAATGATTTTTAAATCAATTTACTTATTACAACAATTGAACTTTATGCAGACTGAAGTCAATCCTAGCCCAGCGCAAAATAAATTTTATAACACTTCAACACCCTGAAACGAGAATAAGGTTAGGCTTTATAATTAATATCTCAGACTGAAATCTAACGACTTCGTCTAGCAACTCCTGAGATAAAAGTATCCCTCTAAAGATCCAAGACACCCCTTAATACTGGTGAATCTTTTTTTACGGGTTGATTTACTGGTTTTCCGAGTATCAAATCATAGTACTTTGGTTGCAATCCATAACCAGGTCTTACACTGCGTATACAATCTTCCGTAACTATATCACCTGCACTCAGATTTTTGACAAAGTACAATGAACGCCTAAATTGGACATTTCCTTGTTCACTGGATTTTTGGCCATAATCAACGTTTCCTAACGCCTTCCATGCTGTCTTCGTGTCTCGACAGAGCGCTGCGAGGTCTGCCGGCTCTAGTGAAAAGCTGTCATCAGGACCACCGCCATTCCTGTCCAGCGTAAAATGCTTTTCAATCAGCGAAGCACCGAGCACAACACTTGCGATGGCCGTTGTGTTATCAATGGTGTGGTCGGACAGTCCGGTAATCAGGCCGAAGCGCTCAATCATGTCCGGAATGGTTCGCAGGTTGTAATCTTCAGCCGGTGCAGGATATCCACTCACACAATGCAAAATCGCCAACTGCTGGCAACCGCCATCGCGCGCTGCGGCGATCGCTTCTGCAATCTCTTCTGCATCGGCCATACCCGTTGAAATAATCATAGGCTTGCCAGTAGATGCAACGTAACGAATTAGCGGCAGGTCTACGGCTTCAAACGAGGCTATCTTGTATGCCGGTGCGTTCAAATCTTCAAGTAAATCAACGGCGGTATTGTCGAAGGGGGAGCTAAAGATCGGGATACCAACTTGGTGGGCATGGTCAAATAAGGGCTTGTGCCACTCCCACGGCATATGAGCCTCTTCATATAGCTCATATAGAGTGCGGCCATCCCACAATCCACCCTTGATTCGAAACTCCTCGGCATCAGAATTCAGCGTAATCGTATCAGGCCGATAGGTTTGAAGCTTTACGGCATCTGCCCCTGCTTTTTTCGCTTCTTCAATAATGCGCATGGCCGTCTCGAGCTTTCCGTTATGGTTAGCGGAGAGTTCGGCAATTATGTAGGGAGGATGGTTCCGCCCAATCTTACGGCCAGCGATGCTGATTTCCTTTGACATATTCAGCCCCCAATTAAACGAATAAGTTTCTCTTGCATCTTAGGGCGTTGCTCCGCCCATTCGTCCGCCAAGAGGCCAAGCCGGTAGATATCAACATATTTGTCGTCCCGCTTGTATTGATCTCGCAGGATACCTTCCACTTTGAACCCGAACTTTTCATGCAGTTTGATCACAGGCGTGTTGAAGGCAAGCACTTCACAGCAAAGTTTATGGAGTTTTAGCTCATCAAAAGCATAATTCAACGCCAATAACTCCATCCTGCTGCCAGTTCCTCTGGGTGCGCTGGGCGAAGCGTAAAAGGCCCAGGATGAATTCCCGTTTGCTTGGTCAATGCCTGTAAAACCGACCACGCCCAATGCCTGCTTGTCTTGCTCATAGATGAAGTATTTATGAACGTCAGACTCTTTAACTTTAGCCCACCACGCCTGATGCTCGCCGAGTGATATTTCATGTGTGGTATACATGTTCTCTCTGACAGACGGCTCGTTACGCCACGCAAGCATCAATTCCAGTTCAGAATCCTGTATTAGTCTAATTGTGCCAAATTGGGCCGGAAGCTCAGTCATTGTTTTATGCCCTTGTCAGTCGGTTCCTAAATGATTTATCACTCGCTGGCACCCCAATCCATCCACTAACGAAGCACCAGCCATACTCATGGCGACCAGGTTATCCATGAATTGATTGGCAGTTAACAAACGCTCTAACTCTGCCTGCAAGTGTTCAGTGTTCTTAATAACAAATGATGCACCTTGCCTCGCCATTGCCTCTGCCGCTTCTTTCTGGTTTTCAGCCAAGACCATCGTTACGGTTGGCAATCCTAAACAACAACGTTCCCACGAAGTGCTTCCGGCGGCACCAATGCAGAGATCTGCCTTGCACATGCGTTGGGCCATGTCCGAAACATTCACGCTTACGCTGCTCCGGAACGGCAATGCTTCCGATTGCTGGCGAACCGCTTCAAGGGCCGGAGCTGATGCCCCCATCACTATGTCCAGCTCAGTTTCCGGTGGCAATGAGCTCTGCGCTAGTGCATCCAACACTTGGCCGGTTACGTTGTTCTGGTCCACACCACCCAGTGTAATCAAGATGCGTTCGAGTTTAGGAGTTTTCCTACGCTCGAGGCTGGCTTCCCGAAGTTCGGCAAATTCCGGCCTTAGAAGTGCGTAGTGAGGGCCGATGAGGCGGGTACAGGCTTCTGGAATCAAGCCATCATAGTCCTGAGCCTCTCTGCCCAGGTTTTGATCTAACAGCAATTGGCATTGATGGGGCCGGTCTGCAAGGTCATCGATCACCATGATGTTGTTCACCTGAGCGGCTACGCGGCGCTCCCAATTCACATCCAGGGCGTAGTGATCTACCACCAACCAATCTGTTTTTTTGCCGTTAAGTGCGTTAAGCGTTTGCGCTGCATCCTGCTGCCACTGCACCCCCAACCACTGGGCGTGCTCGGGGGTAGCTGCATCTTCGCTACCATTACTGTGCAAGGCTTCCGTCTCCTGACTCAGCAGATGGAGCTCAAACCCGCGCCGGGCGATCAATTCGGATAGGTTTCCCGGGTGATCCCGGCATATAAAGAGGCATTCATGCCCCTGAGCACGCAGCGCGTCCGCCAGGGTAAGGCAGCGCATAACGTGGCCGGTGCCGATTTGAACGGAGGCATCTGCCCGGAAGGCGATCCGCATTATTGGGCGCCCTGCTCTTGCATGGCTTTAAACAGCCACTCGGCTCGTACCCAGTCCTCCGGGGTATCGATATCCTGAACCCGGTGCCTCGGTAGCGTTACGGGGGCCGCATCCTCTGAGAAGATGGGGCGCTCTTGCGTCCAGGCTTGGGCCGTTCCCCAATAGAACTGGCCGGCGTCGTGCCAGGCTTCTTCAAGATCCTGGGATCGAGCTCCGAAGTGTTCCGGATGAAACATGGCTACTCGCCCGCCACCGGTGATGCGAATGGCACGCTGGATGGGGAAGGCGTAGCTGGTTACCGAAAAGGCATAGCTGCAGGCTTCGCTTTCCAGCAATTGCTGGCCCCGCTTCAGATCTTCAGGAGACACAAATGGGGCGGTCGCGTAGATACAGCAGGCTTGTGACACCGCGCAGCCATTGTCGGCCAGCCATTCAACCGCATGCCGAATGACGGGGATGGTTCCGGTGTAGTCGTCTGAGAGTTGGGCCGGGCGCATAAAGGGGGTTTCGGCCCCGTGTTGCCAGGCAACCGCAGCAATTTCCTCATCGTCCGTCGACACGATCACCCGGTCAAAACAGCCACTTTCCAGCGCGGCATCAATAGACCAGGCAATCATCGGTTTGCCGCAGAACTCTTTAATGTTTTTGCGTGGAATTCGCTTGCTGCCGCCGCGGGCGGGGATAATGGCAACTGTTGTCATGGTCGTTGTACCGCCAACGCCTTGCGAAGCGACGCAACCACTTCGTCTTGCTGATCGTCCGTCAGGCCTTGGAACATCGGCAGGCTGATGGCCTCCCGATAGTAGGCCATAGACTGCGGAAAACTCTCCGGTTCAAAACCCATCGCTTCGTAGTACGGCTGCGTGTGCACGGGAATGTAGTGCAGGTTGACACCAATGCCCTGTGCCCTCAGAGATTCAAAGACTTCTCTGTGCGTAAGGGAGATGCAGTCTAACTTCAAACGGACCACATAAAGGTGCAGGCCTGAGTAACTGTCCGGGTGTTGCCAAGGCAGCACGACGGGTAAATCCGCCAGCAGGTGGTTATACCTTTCTGCCAACTCGTGCCTGCGAGCCACAAACGCATCCAGCCGCTGCATCTGGCTTCCACCCAGCGCCGCCTGCAATTCTGTCATCCGGTAATTAAAGCCCAGATCCACTTGCTGGTAATACCAGGGCCCATCAGGTTCATGGGTCATCAAGGCTGGGTCTCGGGTAATGCCGTGGCTGCGCAGCAGGTTCATCTTATCCGCTAACTCAGCATCGTTCGTTACCGCCATACCGCCTTCAGCAGTGGTCACAATCTTGACCGGATGGAAACTGAACACAGTGATATCGCTATATCGGCCGTTGCCGATAAACTCGCCCTGGTATTTGCCGCCAATCGCATGGGAGGCATCTTCGATCACCTTGAAGCCGTACTCTTTTGCGAGAGTACCAATCGCTTCCATGTTGCAGGGCTGGCCGCACAAGTGAACCGCCACCACCACTTTCGGCAAACGGTCTTCCTGCTTTGCCTGTTCAAGCTTTTTCTTTAGCGCAACCGGGCACAGGTTGTAGGTTTGGGGGTCGATATCCACAAAATCGACCTTCGCACCACAATACAACCCGCAGTTAGCGGAGGCCACAAAGGTAACAGGCGTGGTCCATAGCCAGTCGCCCTCCCCCAGGCCCAATGCCAGGCAGGCAATGTGCAACGCTGAAGTGGCACTGTTAACTGCCAAAGCGTGGTTAGCGCCGACATGCTGGGCTACAGACTGCTCGAATCTCGGCACCATCGGGCCCTGAGTCAGGAAGTCCGACTTAAGCACCTGCAGCACCGCATCGATATCTGCCTGGTTAATATCCTGCTTACCGTAAGGAATCATGGTCAGATCTTGCCAATTTCGCTGTTGTGGCGGTCAATCCAGGATTGCAGTTCTTCGTCTGTCATCCATTCGGTGTTGTTATCACTGGCGTACACAAAGCCTTCAGGCACCGGCTTGCCGTCTTTGATGCGCTCTTTGCAGGTTCCCCAATCATTGATGTTAGGCAGAATTTTGAAATGCTCGGGGTACTCGTAGGTGAAGTAAGAATCCTCGGCGCCAATCATCTGCTCATGCAGCTTCTCGCCCGGGCGGATGCCTACGATTTCCTGCTTGGCTTCTGGAGCAACAACTCGGGCCAGATCCGTCACTTTCATAGACGGAATTTTCTTCACGTAGATTTCGCCGCCCACCATGTCTTCAAAGGCATGCCATACCAACTCAACGCCCTGCTCCAGGCTGATCATGAAACGAGTCATGCGCGGGTCGGTAATGGGCAGTACGCCTTTGTCTTTGATAGACATAAAAAACGGGATAACTGAGCCGCGCGACCCCATTACGTTGCCATACCGTACCACGGAGAACTTGGTTTGGTGGCCACCCGCGTAGGAGTTACCTGCAACAAACAGCTTGTCGGACGCCAGTTTGGTGGCACCGTACAGATTGATTGGGCTGCTGGCTTTATCGGTGGAGAGAGCCACAACGCCCTTGATGCCTTTATCGATGGCGGCATCGATCAGGTTCATGGCGCCGTGTATGTTGGTTTTTACACACTCGAACGGGTTGTACTCGGCGGTGGGTACAATTTTTGTGGCGGCTGCATGCACCACGTAATCCACACCATCCAGCGCACGATACAATCGGTCTCTGTCGCGGACATCACCAATAAAAAATCGCAGGCGGTCGTCACCCTGGAACAGCTTGGCCATCTCCCACTGCTTCATTTCATCCCGGGAAAACACGATGATTTTCCTGGGGTTGTACTTTTCCAGGGTCATTGGAATGAATTTGTGGCCGAAGGAGCCGGTGCCGCCGGTGACGAGGATGGTGGAATTTTCGAGCATAGTCACTTTCTCTGGATTTTACGGTAAAGATGAATGGTATCACCGCCAGTCGGCGGGTGTTAATCGGTAGAACTGGAAGGTTTTCCAGGCCAGCATAAATGCGAAGGCGGATATCAGCCCAAAAGGCACTGCCAGTTCTCCGGCTATCGGCGCCAGGGCAGCAGTACTGGCCAGGAAAACCAAGAATCCTGCGATATGAGCCACAATCAGCGCTTTGTCTTGGCCTCTGGCGTACAAACCGTAATGCGGAATCATTCCCACCACAAAAAGCCCAGTGGAGAGCAGCAACCAAGCAAACAGATCAATACGTTCAAGATAAAGCGGTTTATCCAGCCACTGCAGCAACGGCATGGCCGCCAGCCAGGCGCACACAGAGAACAGCGCAGTAAGGACTACCGTCTGCCAGGCCAACTGGTGGTACTTTTTCCGGAACTCTGCGGCATTGTTGTTGGCATGGGCGGCGATCATAGCCGGGTATAGGAAAGTAAACACGCCCGCATCCATAAAGCCCAGCAACGCCATGCACATACCAATAAAAAGCACGTACGCCCCGAGCACATCCAGCCCTGCGAGGGCTTCAAACCAGTACCGATCCACGGTGTAGATGCCACGCAATGCAAGTGTGGCAATCAGCATGGGAATCGCAATCTTCAGGCCTTTTTTCAGCCACCCCCAATCTACGCTTTTAAGCCATCCACCCATCGGTATTCGCCATAACACGGCAACACCAATCAACATCCCGATACTGCTGCCGGCTATCCAACCGGTAAGTACGGTTGGCAGTTCCTGGCTGGGCTCATTGAGGAACATAACTGCGACCACTGCAACACACCAGGCGCCGGCGCGGAAGAACAAAACCCAACTAGCGACGAGTTGCCGTTGCAGCGCCACCAGAAGGCGGTTAAGTTCCTGAGTTATATGCTCCAATACCAGAATGACCAGAAACCAGGGAAGCAACCACCAAGGGAGCAATTCCAGGGCGAACAAGCCGAAAGTAAGCGGCAAGAATACCGCGTACAAGATTAGACTGAGAGCAACCTGACTCTTAAGCAGCTGGCCTCGGTTTTCCGGCTCTGTTTTCAGGATCTCACGGGTGGTAAAGATGTAGAAATCAAAGCCCAGAAAATAGAGCGCATAACTGATGGTAACCGTCAGCAGGCCATATAAGCCCAGCTCGGCGGGCTCCAAAAACCTCGCCAGCATGAAAATGAGCAGAAATTTGCTGACTAAGGTAGTGCCCCGCAGCCCGAGGTTGGTGAGCCTGATGACCAGGTGCTTCATTACGCGGTTGTATCGCCGGTATTGCTTTGGCTAGAGCTCTCACCATCGGAACCTCTGATAAAGGCTCTGATAAACACAATAAATACCCCGAGCATGCCACCCAGAAGCGTTGCTATTACGCAGATCAGCGCCCGCTTCGGTTCGGCCTTTTCCTCCGCCACAACCGCGGGGTCTACCGTTTTGAATACATACTCTTTCTGGGCATTGGCCAACATCACTGTGCGGGTTTCATTCTCGATGAGCTGGTAGAACACTTGCTGCATGCCCGCGATGTTGGTTTCGTCCAGTTTTTGCTCGAGGTACGCTATCCGGGCTTCGGCTTCTTCCACATCCTGCTTGCGCATGTGCTCGTTGATATCTTGCACCAGCTTTTCCGCCCACTCCTTTGCCAGAATCGGGGAGTAGTGCTTCACGCTCACCGTAATCATGCCGGTGTCTTTGGCTTCGCCAACACTGAAGTGGTCTTCCCGGAAGGTTTCTACCATGTCCCAATCGGTAGGTTTATGGCTCTCACCATCGCTGTCGGGCAGCCATTCGCCCGTTTCGGGATTGTACTTGTCCCGGTCGTACACCCAGTCTCCAGTCTTCTTATTCCAACCTTCCACGGCCATTAACGGAATTTCCATATCATGGCGATGGAAAAAATCAGTAAGGAAGGCGCGCGACTGCAGCACCTCTTTGGCAATAACGGTCTGGTTTGAGCTTCCGCCACCCAGATTGATACCAGCAAGGCTCGCCAAACCTCCAAATTGACTAGCCAGGCCGCTGAGGCCACCGCCCTCTTCCTGGGCTGGAGCCACCAACACGCTGGACTGGTAGATATTGGGTTTGTAAAGCGCGTAGCCAACGCCTGCAGCCGCGAACACAACTGTCGTCAGAATTATCATCCATTTGCCTCGCCACAGAGTGGCGAACAGTTCCCTCAGGTCGATTTCATCGTCTGGGTAATAAGTCGGTTGTGGCGCTGTTTCGTTCATCAGAGGTTTCCTACTGCCGCAGCGCCCAGCGCCATCTGGTAAACGATCTGGCTGACGTTGGTCCAGAGTTCGAGCTGATTCAGGCGGTCTACATCAATCGGCATGATGATGGTATCGCCCGGTTGCAACTGCTGGCTTCGGCCGCCAAACCACCGGCTGCGCTCTGGGAGCATAACGGAGCCATCGGCTTTGACCACATAAACTCGGTCTTCATCTGCTTGCCGGGTGGGACCACCGGAACGTTCGAGGTAGTCATCCACGGTCAGGCCTTGTTGGTGCAGATGACTGGTGGGGAATTGAACTTCCCCGAAGACAGAAACCGCTTGGGGAATCGTGGGTATGGTCAGGCTATCGCCGTCTTGCAGGCGAATCGGCTGATAGTCTTCATCGCTTAAAACAGCCGCAAGATCAATCACCATTCGCCCAACCGGGCGGCTGTTCTGGACATCCTCCAAGAGGCCTTCAACCTGCTGGATACGCTGCGAGGTTTGGCCGCCAAAGTTGTCACCCTCTAGTTGTACGCTTAGTAAATCGCCCTGCAGGCGCTCTTCGGCTTCGCGCAGGCGCTGAGCTTCCAATTGACGCAGTTTTTCTCGTGTAAATACGGCTCCGCGAGGGAATGCATTCTCTGTCAAACCACCGGCGCGTTGGAGCACGTCTTTGAGTGTTTCGCCATCACGGAAGGTGTAGATACCCGGGTAACGGACTTCTCCTTTGAGTTCAATGGTGCGCGTTTTGGCAAACTCAGGAATGGACTTGATCAGTACCCTGTCGCGGCTTTGCAATTCGATATTGCTTCTACCTGCCATGGCATCCGTCAGGTTCACGTTAAGAATGTGCGTTTGGCCCACGCCGTTCTCATCTACGGTGTAGCGGGCTATTTCGGCTTGGTAGAGCGACGCCGAGTCTTTCAGGCCACCGGCCACAAAAATGGCATCTTCCAGCCTTTGGGTAGCAGGCAGGGGGTACTCACCGGGGTATCGCACCGGACCACTGATCGCAATGGTTTGCTGCGGCCGGGTCGGGCTGGCCTGGGCCTTCAGGCGCTGGATCACAGGTTCAAATAGTTTTTCGCGAGTGAAGGTATCACTGGCAGGCACTTCGTCGGCTTTTGCTTTGCTCTCCGGTTGATTCGCCAGATCGGCTTCGCTTTCGATATCAACTTTTCCCGCGTCTGAGAAAAACAGCAACCGGTCTTTTTCTTGCAGCTGGAGATCCTGCTGGCCACCAGGGTTACGCACGGCTTCCCTTAGCTGCAGGTTCAGTACAGAAATAGTGTCATTTTCAGGATCTGTGCGTACAACCGCAGCGTATTGTTTGTCGGCCACCGGAAGCAGCTCTGCGTCCAGATTCTTGATCAGGGAGCTGACACGCATGCCAGGAATCCAGGCAAATTTGCCGGTTCTCGCTGCCGCGCCCTGAACTTCTACATACTGGCCGGTAATGTCTGCTATGGAAGGAATGGTGATTCTGTCACCGGCCTGGATCGGGGCTTTTCTGCCATTATGGCTGGTGTAATCGGCCTCTGCGATGATGCGCAAAAAGTCTTCGTTTGTGCGCTCTATGTTAATGCGTTGCGGGTAGGCCTGAGGCGTGAGGCCGCCAGCCATACTGATCAATTGTGCCAGCGAGTTTTCACCATCCAGCTCATAAAGCGCTGGCCGGTAGACTTCGCCCTCAATGCCGACGCGTTTTCCCACTGACGGGATGAAAATAACATCCCCTGCCTGCAGGCGGTTGTCGTTGCGGCTATCACCTTTGAGCAGCAGCTCGTACAAATCCAGAGTGCCTAATAACTTACCATCGCGCTTGTGCTGCACGTTTCTGAGGGAGCCGGTTTGTTTGATACCGCCAGAGACATACAACGCATTGGTGATGGTAGAGAGAGAGCTAACCGTGTACGAACCCGGGTTTCTTGCCTCTCCGAGCACAAAAACTCTCATGCTGCGCAGTTCGCCCAGTGAAACACTGGCCTGTACCCCAATGTACTGTTCTGAAACCCGCGTTCTGATTTGCTCCCGAGCCTCATCAAAACTCAGCCCGGCCACACTCAGGGGGCCGGAATCCGGAAAGCTGATGGTGCCATCCCGGCTTACGGGAAGCTCAAGGTTCTGGTTTTCTTTGCCCCAGAGTTGAATGCGCAGCACATCTCCAGGACCCATCGTATAGTCTGCAGGTACCGGAATCTCCGTTACCGGAGCAAAGGTGCTGGGGTCTCCAGCGAACAGGTCATAGCCGAAGGGCTTAAGGCCATTGTTCTTGTCCGCCGTTTTTTGCTCTTCTGCCTGTTCTGCGAGCGCCTTGTCGCGCTCCTGATCGGTAATCTGATTCACCGGTTCTACTACTTGCACC
This sequence comes from Marinobacter sp. tcs-11, assembly GCF_002049515.1. Classification (NCBI taxonomy): domain Bacteria; kingdom Pseudomonadati; phylum Pseudomonadota; class Gammaproteobacteria; order Pseudomonadales; family Marinobacteraceae; genus Marinobacter; species Marinobacter sp. tcs-11. Next base: position 69,253 of record NZ_LLYU01000005.1, read on the forward strand.
GGTTGAGGACGGCTGGATGCCGCGTTCCCGCCAGTCAGTGCGTTCAGGTCTACGCCGTATTGCCTCGCAAGTGCCTCCTGTTGGGCTTTGGGCAAGCTTTTAAACTGTTCAATCTGGGCAGGCGTAATCGACTGGGCAGCAGCCACCATGGGCAGCAACAGTACGAGGGTGAGCAGGCGTTTTTTCAGGTTCACGGTTACGTTATTCCGGTTCTGAGTTTGTGTCGCGAAGTTTTAGAATCTGTAGGTCCAGCTTGCACTGGCGGTCCACTGGTCTTGTTCACCACCTAAAAGCTCGATTTTTTTATCGGTAGCTTGCAGGTTAAGGTCCAACCAACCTTTTAACACTTCGGTTCCGTACCCGGCTTTGACAATGGCCACTTTCTGGGCGCCGTCCGGGGCGAAGTAGAAAATATCGTTATCTGGCTGTGACACGCGGTTACCTCCATCGTTATTGAGGTCTGCGTAGGTCAATGCCAGCGAGACGTTACTACCATCGGGCAGGAAATGAAACAAGCCGGCCGTAAGCGCTTCGGCATCTCCATCGAAGGTGGATCCCATATTACGTCCGTAGTATTGGTAACCGGTTTTATAGCGAAAATGACTGTAGGCGTAGTTTGGAATGGCGTCGCCCACTATGTCGTCTGCAAGCGTATTGGTGAATTCGAAGAACCATTGCTGGTCTGCGCCCAGGAGCTGACTGGTCCAGTCGACTCCAAACAACCAGGATTTCCGTGACGGGATGTATCCGGCCTCGTCTTCGCCCATCATCTCCATGTAAACACTCATGGATTGTTCCCCCACCGGGAAACCGTAGCGGATGTCGATTGCGCCGATCTGGTTGCCGGGATCGGAGCCGTCGTAGGAGTTATCTTTGCCGATGAACGCATCCCAGAAGGTGGAGAATCCACCGGGGTAGCCTTCTCCTCCAAACATGATGGCCCGCGTAAAACCAAGATCCAGGCCCTGAATCGGGCGCAGGTTGAGGCGCATACCTACCAGCCGAATATCGGAAACGATTCTTTCCTCTTCCATCTGGCCGGCGAAGACTGTGAGATTCCAGGGCCCAATCCAATTCAGCCAATCGGATTCCGGCGCCGAGGTGTCTTTTCGGTTCAGCCAAACCGCTGGCATAGGCCGGGCATTGGTGGAGAGTACCATGGCGGATTGCCATCCGGGCCCCCACCATCGCTCAATGGCACCAGCGCCCACCACCCAGTTGCCCGGGGTGGCTGCGAGATATGAGCCGTCTAATCTGAGGGTTTCATCGTCGGAGGCATTGGCCACCACACTGGGCTTGACTCCCAGCGCGACATATTCGCCCTGCCACTGCAGATTAACCGAGAGCTCACCTTTCTCCTTTGGCTGACTGGCAAATCCACGAATTGATGTGGCTTCCGTACTGCCGGAAGCTTGAATTTCAAATCTTGCTCCCGGGCTACCCAACTGTTCCCGTTCGAAATTCAGATACGCTGCCTGGGAGCTAACGGCGCCAGCGTCTGCGGCAATCGAATTGCTTACGCCGCTATCGATATCTGCCCACATCACAGGCCATGTCGTTACGCCTTTGTCGTAATGCCCTCGGTCGGCCAGTTTTTGCAGCGAGTGCCGTGCTCGGGCGTCCCCTGGCTCAAGCCAGGGGGCCGCGTTTATTGCCGTTGAAGCCGCAAGCATTACTCCGGCGGTGATCAATTGTCTGCGTCGGGATACAGGCATTCCGGGCCCTATCGTTTCAGTAGATGTTTTTGGAGAGAAGAGTCAGAGGGGTTTTAATCAGAATCTTGATATCCAACCACAAGCTCCAGTGGTTGATATATTCCAGATCCAGCTCAACGCGCTTTTGCATCTTGTCCAATGTTTCGGTTTCGCCGCGGTAGCCGCTGATCTGGGCCAGCCCCGTGATACCAGGCTTGATTCTGTGGCGGGCCATGTAGGCGAGAATCTTGTCGGAGTAGTAATCGTTGTGGGCAACAGCATGTGGCCTGGGGCCTACCAAGGACATATCGCCCTTCAGCACATTGAATAACTGCGGGAGTTCATCGAGGGAGGATCGGCGCAGGAAACGGCCGATGGGGGTAACACGTGGGTCTTGCTTCTGCGCCTGTTTTACCTGCGCATCGTTATGGACCTTCATGGAACGGAACTTCAATACTTCAATGATGTTGCCATTCCAGCCATGACGCTCCTGGCGGAAAAGTACCGGGCCCGGGGAGGAATGCTTAACGGCAATGGCGCACGCCAGGAGCACCGGGCTGAGCAAGATAATGCCCAACAGTGCCAATGACTTGTCCATGAACGACTTCATGAGCGCACTGCCTGGGTACGCGGTGAGCGGGCTTTCGTTCAAGTGTATGGCCGGCATTCCGCCCAGATTGTGAATACTGTGATTCAGCAGTTTCAGGTTGGCGAAATCCGGCACCCAGACGACGTCTACACTGGCATCCAACAAGTCGACGTAGAGGCCCTCTATCTGATCCGTCTCCCTTGCCGGTAACGCAATATAGACACGGGCCACCTGATTCGTGCGGATAATATCGCGCAACTGGCTTACGTAACCGAGCGTTGGGAAGTAGCTTGTTTCTTCAAGCTCGTCGTCCTGTGCATCGTCAAGCACCACCAGGCCAACCATGTCTTCGCTACGCTCGTATCGGAGTTTACTGGCCAGGTTATAGGCCAACTGGCCTGAACCAATCACCACGCAGGTGCTGGCCGATCCCAGCTTGGTTTCTACTCGCCGGGCAAGGTTGTGGAGCGGCATAAAGGCAATAGCTTGTAGCAAAAAGCCACCAACGATCCATTGGAGCACGACTTCCCGTGAGTAGGTTTCGCTGGTTTTTGTGATAAAGCCAATAAACACCAAAATGGCCGCAAGGGTAGCCCAGGCCGCTGCCAATCTAGCAATGCCAGCGAGATAGCCATTGCGGGTGCTGAATGCCCGATAGACAGCGTATAAAGGAATTGCAAGCAGGGAGGAGAGCACTGCCAGGACGCGGTAGGTAGAAGGAACGTCACCGGATTTATCCAGGGTTAAAACCAACAGCAGGCCCACCTGGATAAAGGTTGCTACAGCCCACTGCCCCCAGAAAATAAACTTGATGGGGGCCCTGGTCATCGGGGCCAGTGGGTACTCATGCTGAGGCCTGGATAACCGGACACTCGCAAGCTGATGCGGGTGAAACTTGGTTCTTGAAAAGTCGTTCATGAAGCTTTCTGGCACGCTACCGCCCCACCGACCAGGGCCCAGTGTTTTAAGGTCATAGGAATTGATTTTCTAACGACAAGGATAGAACGGCTACAACGGGAGAGAAGTTCCCAACAGCTTCCTTGTCAGGGAATGAATGAAGTATTTCAAAAGCATGACGATTCTACGGCAAGCGCTATGACAAGCAAGTGACAAAAAGTCTGACACTTGGGTAATTCGGGTGCCCTGGCAGTAAACATTTGTTAAACATTAGAAAGCGCAACCAATTCGGTCACATTTTCAACACGTCGTCAGACCGCTTTCAAGCTCTGATGACGGAAACAGGCACCTTTACCTGCTGCTGCTTCTGCATAAAGGAAATCAGCACAATTGCCCGCTCCTCACCATCATAAGCCTGGAAAATTGCGCTAATACCTTTAAACGGGCCATCATCCAGCTCTATGGCCTGACCGGGCTTGATGCCGCCCTGCTCTGCCACCTTATCCATGCTACTTTTAATGTAAGTAATCACTTCGCCGTCAATCGGTGCCGGCCGGTTGGCGAAGCTGACTATGCGCAGCACACCGCGAGTGGACCGGAGCTTAGCCCACATCGGGTCGCTTTGCTCCAGGTTCACAAATACATAACCAGGAAACAGTGGCTCCAGCTTTTTGGTGCGTTTACCTGCCTTGATCTTCTCCACCTCGATTTTCGGGTAGAAGCAGGCGATGCCCTGATTCTGCAGGTGCTGGACCGCCCGGTCGCCCTGAGCCGGCTTGTGTTGTAGTGCGTACCAGGTCATGGGTTAGAAATACCAGTTTCCCGCGGCAATGAAATTGGGGTTCAGTATGTTTTCTTTTCCGTAAACCAAGGGGTGGCCCTCCGGCGTTTGCACCTTCCCCCCTGCGGCGACGAGCACCGCGTGGGCGGCTGCGGTATCCCACTCGCTGGTTGGGCCCATTCGTGGATAAATATCAGCATGCCCTTCGGCAATTCTGCAGAATTTCAGGGAGCTGCCAGCCTGGACGGTTTCGTGCGATCCCAGGGTCTCAATAAAGGCGCGGGTTTCTTCATTCAGGTGGTTTTTGCTGGCGACCACGCGCAACGTGTCTTTGGGTTCTGCCACCCGTATGCGGTGCACCATGCCGGTACGGTCCCGCATGTGAGCACCTTCACCCTTGATACCCCAGAAAGCTTCTTTCAGGGCTGGAGCGGTGACCACGCCCATTACGGGCTCGCCGTCTTCAATCATGGCGATGTTAACGGTGAATTCGCCCGTGCGCTGGGTAAAATCCTTGGTGCCGTCGATGGGATCAATCAGCCAGAACCGGCGCCATTTTTTCCGCTCTTCCCAGGGAATCTCCGCGCCCTCTTCCGAGAGTACGGGAATGTCCCGGCTGATTTGGCGCAGGCCCTTGACAATGATGTCGTGGCTGGCGATGTCCGCAGCGGTGATGGGTGAGTGATCTTCCTTATAATTCACCTTGAAATCAGACTGGTAGATATGCAGCACTTTTTCGCTGGCTTCATCAGCGATTTTGATCACATCTGGCAGTATGGAGCTGTAGTGCATCAGATCTCTACCTCTTCGAACAAATCCGGTACCTCGGCATCCCATCCGAACTTTTCCGAGATGCGCTTGCGCATGGTATCACTGGCCACCGCTTCGCCGTGAGTCACGTACACCTTTTCGGGCTTCAGAGTACCTTGCTCCAGCCAGTGCAGGATTTCCCGATAGTCGCCATGAGCACTCATGGAATCCATGTTATGGATCTCTGCTTTCACCGGCCAGTACTCACCGTGAATCTTGACCGATTCGGCGCCATGCACCAAGACATCGCCGCGTGTGCCAGGTGCCTGGAAGCCCGCAAAGACAACGCTGTTTCTGGGATTTGGCAGCAGGGTTTTAAGATGGTGCAACACCCGGCCGCCCGAGGCCATTCCACTGGCTGAGATGATCACGCAGGGATATCTCACGGCATCCAGCTCAATGGATTCCTCGACGGTGCGAACGAACTCTGTTTTGTCGTCGATCAGCTCGCACTGGGCGCCGTTAAGCTTGTGCTCTTTGTGATGTTTGCAGAAAATTTCCGTGGCTTTGATGGCCATGGGGCTGTTGAGATACACCGGAAGTTTGGGAATTCGCCCCTGCCCCATCAGTTTGTGCACAACGTACAACAACATCTGGGCCCGGCCCACGGCAAATGCCGGCATCAACACGATTCCGCCACGGCCTGCGGTTTTGGTGATGATCTGCTCCAGATCTTTTTCAGGATCGGTTTCGCCATGGGTGCGGTCGCCGTAGGTGGATTCGCACACGAGCACATCCGCATGGCTGATGGGCTCTGGCGGGCGCATGATGATGTCGTCCTGGCGCCCGACATCGCCACTGAATACCACGGTTCGGGATGAACTCTTGTGCGTAACGTGAACGCAGGAGGAACCCAGGATATGCCCGGCCGGAGTGAACTGAACCTCAAAGCCCTTCACCGGCTCGAATTTCTCGTGGTAGTGCAGGGATTCAAAGTGCTTCAGGGCTTCCCAGGCGTCTTTTTCGGTAAACAGAGGTTCCGGTTTTTCGTGCTTTGAGAACTTTTTCCGGAAGGCGTACTTGGCATCCTCTTCCTGCAGGAACCCGGCATCGGGCAGCAGTACTTTGCAGAGCTCATGAGTGGCTTTGGTGCAGTAGATCTTGCCTTTAAACCCGTTCTTGACCAACGCAGGAAGGTAGCCGGAATGGTCAATGTGCGCGTGGGTAAGCACCACCGCATCGATAGTTGAAGGATCTACCGGAAACTTGGCCCAGTTTCGGCGGCGCAGGGTTTTCACGCCCTGGTACATGCCACAATCCACCAGCATGCGGTGATTGTCGTCGGAAAGCAGATAGCGGGAGCCGGTGACGGTGCCTGTACCACCGAGGAAGCGGAGTTTCATAGGCGCGTAAGTCCTTGTCTGGTTGGCGATAGACAAAGCTTAACGTAATTTTCCAGTGATGGGAGTGCTGTGGAGGGAGGAATTGACCCCGGTCAGTGGTGATCACCGGGGCCTGATGAAGGTTTTAACCCGCTACAACACCGCAGGCCACCCGGGCACCGCCACCCCCAAGAGGCTGGGGTGAATCCGAGTAATTGTCTCCCCCACCATGAATCACCAGGGCCCGGCCTTTAAAATCGCTCAGCTGCAGCCGCGGCGCAATATTGGTCTGGGCGTTTTCTCCCTCCTGGCCAACGTGCAACCTTGGCAGGTCGCCAAGATGTCCGGATTTATCGAACGGGCCTTTATGCTTCCCGGTGTTTTTTGGGTCGTAGTGTCCACCGGCGGCCCCTGCAGGCGTTGTTTTTCCGTCTTTTTCTACCGGGCTGCAGTCCGCGTTTTCATGGAGATGAAAGCCGTGAACTCCGGGCGAAAGACCAGTGATATCAGACTCAATAAGTACGCCCTGATCGTAAGCGGTGAGTGTAACCGTGCCGATGGAATCCCCGCGGCCTTCCACGCCGGCTTCAAACATTTCCACCTCAAGCTTTGGCTCTGCGACTACCTGTGAAGCCGCCAGAATCAAAGCAGCGGACGTTGTGACAAGGGATAACCCCTGTTTCTTGCTATGCATACTGTTCTCCTTATCCATTGCTGTTAAAGAAGATAGCGATGCTCCGCATGGTGAGCGCCTGCTAACAAGCGTAGTCACGATCTCGCTTGTTTTAAACATTTGACGATGCGAAGCCCTGAATTCCGAATTTTTGATCTTTGGCAAGACCACAACCGGGGCAGCAGACTATTCTTTGGCCTTTCCGAAGAAGTAGGTGGCTTATGCTGGGTAGTTCGCACTTGAGGAAACTGATGATCGTCGTCGGCCTTGCGGCCTCTCAAATGGTTTCAGCCAGCCCTGCCGACGATGCAATGTCACAACTGAACGCCATCATGGCCGATGACACCAAGCGCCAGGCCAGCTACGAGGCCGGTCACGAGCGCATCCGCTTCTGTGGCTATTGTCACGGTGAGGACGGCAACAGCAAGCGCGAATACATACCCAACCTGGCCGCCCAACACCCGCTCTACCTGTTCAACCAGTTCGAGAAATTCCGCAACGGTACCCGTGAGGACTACGTGATGTCCAAACTAGCGAAAACACTGTCATTGGAGGAGCGAATCAATATTGCGGTTTATTACAGCCAGCAAACGGCAAAGCCCCGCACTGGCGGCGACCCCACCAAGGCTGACGCTGGCGAGAAGCTGTTTGCTGCGCAATGCGCGGGTTGTCACGGTGAAAACGCGCAAGGTTTCCAAGATATGCCCCGCCTGGCTGGGCAGCCTGCCGAGTATCTCGGGATTGCGTTGAGGCGGTTCAAGGAGATGGACCCCACCAAGCACAGTACGCCGATGATTGGGGTGGCTGGGATTTTGTCAGAGGGGGAGATTGAAGCTTTGGCGGAGTATTTGGCTGGACGATGATCAGACCTGCAGCAAATGAGAGAAGCTCCGATCAGGCTTGTGCCTGTCCATGAATTGCCCAGGCTTGTGCCTGTCCATGAATAACCTGTGCCTGTCCATGAATAACCGCCGAAATGTACTGCTGGTCTGACCCGTTTACTCTTCTTTCATAATACGAACGACCCGTTCGTCCATGCAGCTACGCACAAATGCATTCATTTCACGCTGGTCGCCAGACTCGTAGAATCGGAGCATAAGTTCATTGAACTCGAGCTGGCTTGAAGCCGGGATATTGACGGCCGGATAGCCGTTGCTCAGCAGGTGGCCGTTCATCATAAAACGCCCCATGCGCTTGTTCACATCGTAGAAAAACTGGCAACGGGCCATGGTTAGGAACAGGTGGACAGCCTGATCGTAAACATCATCCATGTGTTGTAGTTCATCGATCATGCGGTCAAAACGTTCCGGTAACTCACTAGCCGCCGGTGGCTCGTAATCAGTGCCGGCAATGAGTACGGAGCCACTGCGAAAGCAGCCCCACTCCAATGTTTCTTCCCTTGCAGCAACCGCATGCAGAGCCATGGCGCAATCGGCCGATAAACTGAAGCTCCCTTCCCGGATCATTTGAAAGAGCAGCTTCCAGGCCTCGCCCTGATTAACGGCGATTTGCTGATCGCTCAGCCGATGCCCACCCACTGTGACACCCTGCAGCAGGGTTTGTACCTCCGGTAACGTAAAGTTGATGCCCTCCAGGCGCACTGCATCGTAAACAAATACCGACACCGCACGTTGTGCAAGCATAAGTGCTTTTTCGGGGTTGGGTGACATTGACCAGTGGCTGTCTGTGGCGGTGGGCATTTCGGCTCCGGTTGGCGTTGCAACTTTCAGTTGTTTTCAAGACTGCAAATTTACCATAGCGGGCGTAAAAAGCTGAGTTTGCGATAGCTAGTGTCCCGTCTGGCTAATTCCTTAACCTACTGAGCTTCTGAAAAACCGAAGAGCTAGGCGTGCTGGTGAAGGTTTGGTGGTTCCAAATCGAGCCAGCAGAACGACGTTCTTCGGTTTTTCAGAAGCTCCCGGAGGGCTTGTCTCTGAGGACTCTGAGCCCTGTGTTGCCAGTCCTTGATGTGGAACCACCACATCTGCAGACTGGCGCCTTGGTCAGAGTCCTCAGAGGCAAGCAGTAGATTAAGGAATTAGCCAGACGGGACACTAGCGCCTGCCCATGATCCCCCCTAAAAGCCCAAAAGCAGCATATCCAGTGCTGCGGCAATGTCATCTTGCTGCTCAGCAAGGCTACCGGAGCAAAAACGCAATTCGCTTTCCGGCACAGCCGCCATATATTGAGTCGCCATGACGACTTCCAGGCCGTTGATGCTAAACACAGGATTCAGCCTCTGAGCAGGGAATGGCGCCGACGATTTGGGCAGTAACGGCACAACTACTCGTGTGTTCAAGCCACTGAGAAGGTCTGACTGAACGTCCAGCAGATATCCCGCCCCGTTTTTATTTTCAAAGATATCGAAACGAGACATCAGAACTGGCGATGCCGTGCAAGAGGCAAGCCGTTGGCTTCAACATAAGCGTTCGAGCTTTCAAGCGCTTCAGCATTCTCGTTAAGCCATTTGCTCCGCTTATGGAGTTTAACCGCTTCCGCAATTCCTGCTTCTGCAGACCGAGAGACATTGATTCCAAGGGATTTTGCCTCTTTGAGAAGAGTGCTATCCAGCGATAGATTCGTTGGTTTACGTATGGACTTTGTAGTTTCGGCAGTTTGCATGGTGTTGCCCTCTCGAGAAATGTTCTACTCAGTATATGCGCATGGTTCTTGGGCATCAATTTTGTGGAGACAAGCTAGTAAGCTAGTGCCTGTCCATGATCAACTGGGCGAGTGGAGGAATACGCGGAAACCTTCCGGCAGCGGTTGGCGGATTTGAGCTGGTTTATGAAATGCCTTAATGAGCCAATTGCGAGGCAGGCCAACCGGGAAGATGAGTGCACGGGCCATTTCTGGGAGAGTAGATTCAAATCCCAGGCTCTGGATACCGAGGAGGCCCTTCTCTCCTGCATGGTCTACATTGATCTGAACCCAATCCGCGCTGCCATGGCAGAAAAACCGGAGACTTCCGACCACACAAGCAATAAAGAACGCATTCACCCAACCTTTGATCTGGCGGAAGCTATTGCACGACAAACGGAACAGCAGGCGCTGAATGAGTTTTCGGTGCCGTTAAAACCGCTACTGGGTTTTGAAGGCGTGATTCGAAACGGCTTCCAGCGAGGCATCCTGTTCAGCTTTGAAGATTACCTGGAACTGGTAGATTGCACTGGGCGGATCAGCCGAAGCGACAAACGGGGTGCAATTGATGAGAAGGCGCTCCCGATTCTGGAACGGCTGAACCTGGAGCCGGAACGGTGGTGCCACCGGGCGACCGCGTTCGAGGACAGTTATCAGGATTATCGGAATCCTGAACGGCGGCGTCGAGCAGCCTAACGTCCCCACCCTTTCCTGTTGAAATACCTATATCGGCATGCCAGCCGAGAACGTCGCTCGCCTGAAATTGGCGGATTTCCAGCATTCACGGTGGAATGCCGCCGCTGTTTTGCCATAACGCCGAAATAGACGCAGCAAACCGAAAACCAGAAACGACAAAGGCCCGGGGGCGAAACCTCCGGGCCTTTGGGGGCCTGGTCAAGCTAGTGCCTGTCCAAGATCAGTCAAGGCCCAGGGTCGAAACCGCCGGGCCTTTGGGTGTCGGGTCAGGCTAGTGCCTGTCCCTGATCCATTGTACTACTTAGCGACATTCCGCAGGGGCGAACTTTGCTTCCAAAGTACCAGCATTACCTACCGCGAATGCAGAACCGGCAGCTCTACAGCGCCAAGAGATACCATCATTGGGCGGAGTAAAGGCCGCAGTTGCATCTGGCAATGCTGCTGGCGCCGCGGCACCTCCAGTGTAGGGAACCAGCGTAAGGGTGCCATTGCCTGCCCTAGCAGTGTAAGTGATGGTAATTTCGCCAGTGTCTGGGGCAATGACCATATTAGCAACGTTATCCGTAGCACTTGGCGCTGTCCATCCTGCCGCGTAGCCAGTGGCCGAATCCCTACCAATGGAAGCGATTTCAGACACGTTAGTCTTCGCAGCACTAGCCAAGTTAAGACCTTCAGTTACTCGCGCCCGAACGGTGTAATCCTGATACGCCGGAATCGCTACAGCAGCCAAAATACCAATGATAGCCACGACGATCATCAGTTCAATCAGAGTAAAGCCCTGCTGACCCTTGTTCACTTGAATCTTTTGCATTTTATCGACCTCTAGGATTGTCGTTTCGCTTTTTCAGCTCCGGGGCGATGGAGCTTTGCCACCTCACCGCACTGAGCTTGGGATAATCCATGCATTCATCATGCCAAACTCAAGAAAACTGCCAAACAATTCGGTTTAACAACAAGTTGAAAATCTTCGTGAAACAGATCACAGGTTCATATGACTAACCGTGACGGTCACCAGCAGTCTAAGAGTGACGTTTTTTGTCACTCGAGCACGCCTTTTTCGACAAGGCCACGAACGCTACAGGTCTATGAGAAACGTCAAGTCTGAGGCCAGCTTCACTTTCCAAAAGACCAGTACACATCTAAACTCTCTGAGCATAAACACGCGATTCAGCCACTTAGACGACTTTTCTCAGAGCATTTATGGCGAACAGCAACCGAAACGTGACTTTGACGGGCCTCGCCCGTCGTTTTGTGGACGACGGCCTTCTGGATGAAGAAACCGCAAAAGACGCATTTATCCAGGCGTCTCAGAACCGAATTCCACTGATTACCTACCTGACCCAGAATCAACTTGCCGATAGTTCCAAGCTCGCATTCTCCGCAGCCATGGAATTTGGTGTTTCGGTGCTGGACCTGGATTCCTTTCTTCCGGAAATGATGCCGGAGAAAGTGGTCGACGAAAAACTGGTTCGCAAACATAACGCTCTCCCGCTCTATAAAAGGGGCAACAGACTTTTTATAGCAGTTTCAGACCCGACGAATATTCAGGCTCTGGATGAGATCAAGTTCAACACCGGCCTGAGCACCGATGCGATTCTTGTAGATGACTCAAAACTCCGCACTGCTATTGACAAGTACCTGGAGTCCCAAGACACGACAATGGGCGACCTGGACGATGCAGACCTGGAAGGCGTCGAAACAGAGGGCGGTGAAGGCGAGGACGATGACGGCTCGGTATCTGCCACGGACGTTGATGATGCACCCATCGTTAAATATGTGAACAAGATGTTGCTGGACGCAATTCGAGGCGGGGCTTCAGATATTCACTTTGAGCCCTATGAAAAGATCTACCGTGTGCGTTACCGGACCGATGGCATATTGAAAGAGGTTTCTCGCCCCTCCATCAAGTTGGCTCCCAAGATCTCTGCCCGTGTAAAGATTATGGCCCAGCTCGACATTTCTGAGCGAAGGGTTCCTCAGGATGGCCGTATAAAGATGAAGCTATCCAAAACCAAGGCTATCGATTTCCGGGTAAATACCCTGCCAACACTTTGGGGCGAAAAGATCGTTTTGCGGATTCTGGACCCAAGCCAGGCGAAGCTCGGCATTGATGTGCTGGGCTACGAGGAGGATCAGAAAAAGCTGTATATGGACGCCTTGGCCCAACCTCAGGGCATGATCCTGGTCACAGGGCCGACAGGGTCCGGTAAAACCGTATCGCTTTATACCGGGTTGAACATTCTGAACACCCCGGGCATCAACATTTCCACAGCGGAAGATCCGGCAGAGATCAACCTGGAAGGCATTAATCAGGTAAACGTAAACAACCGAGTAGGGCTCGGCTTTGCCGAGGCACTGCGCGCCTTCCTACGCCAAGACCCGGACGTCATCATGGTGGGTGAGATCCGGGATCTCGAAACCGCCAACATTGCCATCAAAGCCGCGCAAACCGGTCACCTGGTACTTTCCACGCTACACACGAACAGTGCAGCCGAGACACTCACGCGTATGATGAATATGGGAGTGCCCGCGTTTAACATAGCCACATCGGTAAGTTTGATTATTGCCCAACGACTGGGCCGGCGACTCTGCAGTAGCTGCAAACAACCCGCGGATGTACCCAAAGACGTGCTTTTGAAGGAAGGGTTCACACAAGAACAAATTGATACAGGCTTCACGTTGTACCGCCCCAAGGGCTGTGATAAATGCAATGGTGGATATAAAGGCCGCGTTGGTATTTACGAGGTGGTCAAGATTACCGACGAGTTGGCAAGCATGATTATGGAAGAGGCCAGCTCCATCAAAATTGCAAAGCAGGCTCAGGCGGAAGGTTTCCGAAACCTCAGGCAATCGGCACTTCTCAAGGTTATTGAGGGAGTGACCAGTCTTGAAGAAGCCAACCGTGTGACGAAGGATTAAGCATGGCAGAAAAAGCGCAGAAGCTCGAAGCATACGTTTGGGAAGGCAAAGACCGCAAAGGTAATAAAGCCAAAGGGGAGCTTGCGGGCTCCAATATCGCCTTGGTAAAAGCCCAGTTGCGCAAACAGGGCATCATTCCGGATAAGGTTAAGAAAAAGCCAAAGCCACTGTTTGGCGGCAGCAAGAAGATCACGCCTTTCGACATCGCAATGCTGACGCGTCAGCTGGCAACCATGATGAAAGCCGGTGTCCCCCTAGTTCAGAGTTTCGATATCGTGGCCGATGGCCTCGAAAACAAAGGCTTGCAGGAACTGGTGATGACCATCCGGAACGATATCTCTTCCGGTACCGGGTTCGCCTCATCTCTGCGCAAACACCCGAAGTATTTTGACGATCTGTATTGTAACCTCGTGGATTCCGGTGAGAAGGCCGGCGCACTGGAGCAGATGCTTGATCGTATTGCGACTTACCTTGAGAAAACTGAAATTCTCAAGAAAAAAGTTAAAAAGGCCATGACATACCCCATCGCGGTTGTCGTTGTTGCGATTGTGGTTACGGCCATCTTGCTGGTTAAGGTGGTTCCCCAGTTTGAAAGCTTGTTCCAAGGTTTTGGGGCCGATCTGCCAGTATTTACCCAATTTATTATCAGGATCTCGGAATGGATGCAGTCCTGGTGGTTTGTGGTTTTACTCGGCATTGTCGGTACCATCTTCCTGTTCAAGGAATCAAAACGGCGATCGCAGAAGTTTTCGGATTTCGTTGATAAATATGTATTGAAGTTGCCCATTGTCGGAGAAATCCTCGATAAATCCGCAGTAGCCAAATTCGGCCGTGTACTCTCTACCACGTTCGCGGCGGGCGTTCCTCTCGTTGACGCACTGGACTCGGTTGCTGGCGCGACGGGCAATGCCGTGTATAGGGACGCTGTGATGAACATTAAAAATGATGTCTCCAGCGGTACGCAACTGCAAGCTTCTATGCGGCAACAGGGAGTCTTCCCTGTGATGGCAGTTCAATTGACCGCCATCGGCGAAGAGTCGGGCAATCTGGACGATATGCTGTCAAAAGTCGCGGAACATTATGAAGGTGTCGTCGACGATATGGTTGATAACCTCACAGCCCTGATGGAGCCCATGATTATGGCCGTACTCGGTGTACTGGTTGGCGGGCTGATTATCGGCATGTACCTGCCAATCTTCCAGATGGGGCAGGTCGTCTAACGATTCACTCATCACACGTTTTTATTTGCCCCTCTCCGCCGGGGAGAGGGGCCAAAACAACGATCTAATCGAGTCCTTGAATGCTCCCCCTAGAAACCATCCTGTCCACCCCCTGGCTTCTCTATCTGGTCGTCATTTTCGTCTCTCTCTGCGTCGGTAGTTTTCTGAACGTTGTCATCCTTCGCCTGCCCAAAATGATGAAGCAGGAATGGCGCTGCCAGTGCGAGGAGTTTCTGGAAGTGCCGGAGGACGACCGCAAGTCAGATGAGCGGATAACTCTTTCAAAGCCGGCCTCCACCTGCCCGTCCTGCGGCCACAAAATTCGCGCCTGGGAAAACATTCCGGTCATCAGCTGGCTAATGCTTGGTGGCAAATGCTCTTCGTGCAAAACACGTATTTCGCCGCGTTACCCCATCATTGAAGCACTGACTGCGGTGTTTTCCGTCGTAACGGTTTATCTGCTGGGGCCATCTGAGACCGCGCTCTGGGCACTGCTGATGGTCTGGGCTCTGGTGGCGCTGACCATGATCGATTTCGACACACAACTCCTGCCAGACGGCATCACCCTGCCCCTGATGTGGCTTGGCCTGGTGCTTAACTACTTTGGTGTGCTGACGGATTTTGGCAGCGCTTTCTGGGGCGCTGTGGCAGGTTACCTCTCGCTCTGGAGCGTGTACTGGTTGTTCAAACTGGCCACCGGCAAGGAAGGCATGGGGCACGGTGACTTCAAGCTGTTAGCGGCGCTGGGGGCCTGGCTGGGCTGGCAACTGCTGCCTGCGGTGATTCTGCTCTCCTCTCTGGTGGGCGCGATAGTGGGCATCAGTCTGATGGTATTCCGCAAACACGGGCGTGAAGTGCCGATTCCTTTCGGCCCTTACCTGGCCGCTGCAGGCTTACTCTCGTTGTGGTTTGGGACTGAAATCCAGGCCATATGGTTCGGGTACCTAGGAGTCTGAATGTCCCGCTATTCGGTTATCGGCCTCACCGGAGGTATTGGCTCCGGAAAATCCACCGTTGCACGCATGTTTGGCGCTCTTGGCGTGCATTGGGTGGACGCTGACGATGTCGCCCGACAGGTCGTAGAACCAGGCACACAAGCCCTCAGAGCCATCGCTGATCACTTCGGCGAAAGTATTCTTCAGGATAACGGCGAACTGGATCGTGCTGCCCTGCGCCAAAAAGTGTTTGAGGACCCGGAACAACGACGCTGGCTGGAGGGATTGTTGCACCCCATTATCCGCCAGGAACTGATCCGCCAGTTATCACCCGAGGATTACAATCTGCCCTACGTGATGCTGGTCTCTCCCCTGCTTCTGGAGACCAACCAGCACGAACTGGTGGAGCGGATTGTTGTGGTGGATGTACCGGAAGAAACTCAGATTAATCGCACCATGACGAGAGACGGGAATAGCCGCGAACAGGTGGAGCGGATACTCGCTGCCCAAATGTCCAGAGCCGCGCGCCGCGAAAAATCCGATGCGATTATCGACAATGCCCAGCCGCTGGAGCGTGTGGAAACTTCAGTACGCGCTCTGCATCAACGTTTTCTGGCGGATTTCAGCCAAGGAGCATAGTCTGATCCGCCCCGCACTTATTCTTACTGCACTTGCCACCGGCCTCCTCGCTTGTTCCTTCACGAAAGCGGCAGAACCGGTTATCACCATGCGTGATATCTCGGTGCCCGCCCTTCTGGCGCCGGAGCGCCTGCCGATTTCGTTCTATACCTTCAAACCCGATGAGTTCTGGGCAGAGCCCAGGGATTCCTGGTGGCTGGGAGTCAGCGACTGGGTTATTCGGCAGGAACGTCAGCACGGCCCAACAGTGCAGTCCCTGGGTGCATGGGCGGATCGAACACTGTCCGGCTCTTCTCAGGCGCTGCCAAATAACGAAAGCTACCTGCGACTGGGGTTTGCAGCAGAATCCGAATACAGCGATCCGGCCCAGTTTGAGCCGGAGCTTCGCTTTCGTCTCGATGTTCCCACCGCTGAGGAGAAGCTGAGGCTGGTGGTGGAAAGTGAAAGCGAAGAACTGATCCCGCTGGCGGAACGTGAGCGGGACAGGCAACTGACGGAACCGGAGCGAACCGACACAGAGACAACCGGCGCCCTGAGGTTTCTGACGGATGTTGGAGACTCCATCAATCTCTCCACCGACATTGGTGGCCGGCTGCGACTACCACCCGAACTGTTCTGGCGTATGAAAGCTCGAAAAGGCTGGAAGATTGACAGGGACTGGTCACTGAATACTCAGCAGCGCCTGTACTACTATCACACAGAAGGCTGGGGGACGCGCAGCTGGATTGGCCTTGATCGCTCATTGGGGAAAGGCTGGCACTACTACAACTCGTCCGAACTGGAATGGGTTCATAGTGACCGCAAGTTTGTAGCGGCCCACGTTCATAGCGTGCAGAAACGACTGAACACTCGTTCGGTAATTACCCCTCGAGTTGGCATTCTTGGCGAAAGCCAGCCAACCTGGCGAACCACAAGCTATTTCGCAGACGTAACCTGGCGCTACCGGATGTACAGCAACTGGCTTTTTGCCGAGTTGATACCAGCTCTGGAGTATCAGCGGGATGAGGGGTTTGACGATCAGGCCTCTATCGTATTCCGAATCGAAATGTACTTTGCAGGCACCATTGACCGGGAATGACATCAGAAATGAGCAGACCACAGCATAAAAGCCGGCCCGCCGAGGAAGCTCTGACGCTCACACCGATTGCCATCACGCGCTCCTGTTTTCAGGACAAGTTCGGCGTTCCCCGGCAACCCCGCCTTACCCGTCATGCCCACGCGGAACTGGTTATCCAGAGCCCATTTGATCGTGAAGACGCTTTCCGGGGCCTCGAGTCAGCCAGCCATATCTGGCTTACCTTCCAGTTTCATGAGGCCGTTCGCGCCGAATGGCGCCCGGTGGTTCGGCCCCCGAGGCTTGGGGGTAACAAGAAAATCGGTGTGTTTGCCAGCCGATCGCCTTTTCGCCCGAACAGTCTCGGCCTTTCCGTCGTCAGAAACGAAGGGCTCGCTCGCAAGAATGGCGAACTGGTCCTGAAGATCAGTAATCACGACCTGATTGAAGGCACACCGATTCTCGACATCAAGCCCTACCTGCCATTCTCGGATTCTGTCCCGGAGGCATCACTGGGCTGGGCAGACAGCGCGCCGACCGACAGATTGGAGGTGACCTTTGCACCGGAAGCCTCTGACCAGCTAAGCCAGCTTCCGGAGGCCGACTATCCGGATTTCCGCGCCCTGATTGAGGACGTCGTCAGTTACGACCCGCGCCCGTCGTTCCGCCGAGGACGGGACGAACAACGAATCTACGGAGCCAACCTGTTCGACAAGAACGTTCGGTTTCGATTTGTGAACGAAGATTCAATCATGCGTGTGGAAGTGATATCCGTCTGTTAAGATGCACCTTGGTGATTTTGTAGTCGACACAGGGAACTTGTGCCTTGCCTTCAAACCAGTTCTTCAAGCGTTTGGGTTTGCGCCCACTGGCACTGCGGTTGCTTGGGTGGGTGCTGCTGTACAGCCTGATATTGTCACTGGTGGCAACGGGTGTTCAGATGATTGGCGAATTCGAACGCCAGAAATCGGAATTGCAGAGCAGTCAGGAGCGCGCCGCTGAACTTATCGCCGGCGGCATGAGCACCAACCTGTGGGTGATGAATTTCAGCGAAGTAGCCAATAGCCTGGACGACATGCGTTCCATGCCTTTTATTGGCTATGCGCGGGTAATCACGACCACCGGCGAAGAATTCAGTACCGGCTCCTACCCTGAAGGCCGGGTAATCACCCAGACATTCCCCCTCGAATTCAACCGTTCCAGTTTTGACCGTCCGCAACGCGTGGGGGAACTGACCATTGTTTCGTCTATTGAACAGGTATACCAGGATATCCTCGATCGCGCCCTGCTGAATCTCCTGTTCCAGTCCATTGTGGTGATGCTGGGCACATTGGGATTGCTGTTGATTGTACGGGTAGCACTGTCCCGCCACCTGGAGACCATGGCGGACTATGCGGCCAAGCTGAATCTGGATGCACTTGTTGAGCCTCTGAAACTGCGCCGGCGCAACCCTTCCCGGCCCGATGAGCTTTCAGAACTGGAGCAGGCATTGAACAAGATGCGGTTGCAGATTCTTGAGGACACCCGTTCCTTAAGGCAGACCACCATCCAGACCCAGGGTGAACGGGACGAAGCTATCCGGGCCAATCACGCCAAGAATCAGTTTCTGGCCAATGTCAGCCACGAGCTGCGTATTCCGCTTCAGTCTGTCCTCGGTTACGCCAATTTGCTGACCGACACGCCTCTGGACCAGGAGCAACGGGAGTATGTGAATACCCTCCTCAATGCCTCGGAAAGCCTGTCTTCCATCATCAATGACCTGCTGGATATCTCCAGCATGGAAGCCGGCAAGCTGGAGCTTGAGGCTATTCCTTTTGACCTGCGCGAAACCCTGAACGATCTGATTCACATGCTTGGCTCCCGGGCCCGGGAAAAAGGTCTGGCCCTGGAAGTACGGGTGGATGAAAACCTGCCCTGGGCGCTGACGGGAGACCCGGTACGCATTCGCCAGGTGTTGCTGAACCTGTTATCCAATGCCATTAAATTCACAGATTCCGGCCATGTGCTGATCAGCATTGAGGTTCTGGGCAGAAAAGAAGGCAAAGTGCGCCTTCGGTTGGCGGTTGAGGACACCGGGGTTGGTATAAATCCGGAGGATATACCTCTGGTATACGAGCCCTATGTTCAACTTGGTCAACGCTTCCAGCGTCAGTTACCTGGTGCGGGGCTCGGGCTCACCATCTGCCGTCAACTGGTCGATCTGATGGGCGGCTCGATGGATCTGGAGAGTCGCCCGGGTGAGGGCTCGACTTTTTGGGTGGAACTGTCACTCCAGGAGGCGACCGATGGCTCTGCCAAGGTGCGGCCGGATTCTCGGCAGGTGCAGGGCCGGCGGGTACTGGTCGTTGATTCCTACGAGCTGTCACGCAAGATTACTCTGGAGATGCTATCCCGGTACGATGTTCACATTGATGCCGTGCGGTCAGCCGGGGAAGCACTGACCGCCCTGCGACAAGCCTTTGATGCAGGCATACCCTACGACGCTACAATTCTGGACGGCTTCGTGCCCGACATGGATGCGGATTTACTGTGCCGCCAGGTACGGAGCAACCCGCAATGGGCCGAAATGAGGCTTCTGATCCTGTCCTCCAACCCCCAGCGAGGGGACGCCGAGCATTTTCGCCAGGCCGGTGCTGATGCCTTCTTGAGCAAGTCTCTCCGGGAATCCTACCTGATTCCGATCCTGAACCAGCTGTTTACCCATGACACACAACAGGAACGCCGGTTTCTTACCCGCTTTTCTCTGAAGACCATGGCGGATGCCGGAAGTCGCCAGCGGGAAATCCCTTGCGGTCGGATGCGGGTGCTGCTGGTGGAAGACAATCCCGTAAACCGCACCCTTACCCGTCGATTGCTGGAAAAACTGGGCTGCGAAGTCATGACGGCAAACGACGGGCAGGCCGCATCCTCGCTGTGGCAATGGCATCAGTTTGATGTGGTTTTCATGGACTGCGTTATGCCCCGGATGGACGGCTACGAAGCAACACGCCAGCTCCGGGCCTGGGAAACCAACCATGGTCGCAGCCGGGTACCGGTTGTGGCACTGACAGCCAGCGCCATGGAAGAAGATGAGGAACGTTGCCGCGAAGCAGGCATGGATTCCTTTGTGGCTAAACCTGTCAACCTTGAAATGCTACGGGCAGTGCTGGAACAATATTGTCAGGCTTCTGCAACATCCTGATGAAGCCGCAAGTCACCTGCCCGGAATCATGCCATGAATGTAGAGTGTCCCACCTGTAAGAAATCCGTGGAGTGGAGCGAGGCCAACCCCTGGCGCCCCTTCTGCTCTGAGCGCTGCAAACTGATCGATCTGGGTGCCTGGGCCAATGAGGAGTATCGGGTGCCCGCCGAAAATGCGTCTCCTGATGATCTCGACCAGGGCGGCGAGGTTACCCGCCATTGACGTTTTGGTTACCAACCACTTACGGGCTTTTAAGTTGTTAACCACCCGGCAGATGTTTAACATCCGTTGACGTTGAAACTATCGCATATACCGGCAGTTGCGCCGGCCACGCTCTCATAACGACAGCAAAAAAGGTGTACACATGAAGATTACCCGCGTCTCAGCACTGGCACTTTCTCTTGCCGCCGCTCCGGTTCTGGCCAGTGACCTGGATCTGAGTCTGACCAACGATTCGGTCAAAGGTCAGGTTAACTTCTTCGGCAGCCAGGACGAGCTGCAACTGGGTGCCGGATACACCTACCATGAAGGTAGTCGCCACATTATCAACGCCGATTTTCATGCCCAGGGCCGTACCGCTCTCGGTAACCTGCCAACGACTGCCGGCATCGGCATGCGTGGCGTCGGCTGGGATGACGACGATGTTGATGGCGGTGCCATCGGCCTTGGTGGTTTCGCCACGGTGAACATTCCAACAGTGCCCGGTCTGTCGTTTGGCGGCAGCCTGCACTATGCTCCAAGCATTCTGTCGTTTGGCGATTCCGACGACATGACCAGCGTGGAACTGCGTGGCAGCTACCGGGTTATCCGCAATGCGGAAGTGTTTGCCGGATACCGTTACCTGAATACAGAACTGGATTTTGCCGGTTCTCCAGATGTGAATCTGGATGAAGGCGTGCTGGCCGGGATCAAGATCTTCTTCTGACCGCTTCGCCTCGGTTACCCGGCGCCTTGCCGGGTGACTGATTCGTGCAGCTATTCACGCCCTGCCCTACCGATTGCTGCTAGTCTGTCCGGACACTTGCAAACCGGACTGCGCTTTCATGAGACTGACAATCCCTTCCATCCTGGCTACTTCCCTGTTGCTTTCCGCCTGTGGGGGCGGAGATAGCGCGATTGACGGCGCCAAAGACATTCCCAACCGGTTTGGCAACACTCAGAACGCGCTGGATGATTTCAGTTCCGGCAGTACCGGGGATTCCAGCAACGCCCGGGGCCTGGAGCCAAACCAGGTACGGGTTACCATGGAACTACCCGTTAATCTGGCACCTGAGGGTGAGCAAACACGGCGTAACCTTCGCATTGTGATTCCCGACCAGGTCCGTGTGTACCGCACCAACACCAGCGCACAAAAATTTGATGATGTGCGCTACTCCACTGAAAAGGGGACGGACGGCCACTTTATTCTGACCTTTGACAATGGCGTTCCCGTTGGTCCGGATGTGATCATTGAAGCACGTTACGGCACGGCCACCATGACAGCCCTGGCAGCAGATGCCGACCGGGATGTAAAGGTGAACCCCTTTTCCCATTATCTGGTTTCTGAGGTCCTCTGGAGCCGCTATTCCACCAATGACTTTCAGACCGTGTTGGCCTGTGTGGATAACGCCTCCTGCCTGAACAAGTATGTATGGGGAACTCTGGCCGACCAGGTACACGATTTTGAGATTGATATTCCGGAGAACGCTAACGTTACCCAAGCGACCTCTACCCTGGCTGACAGGGCTGATTTTGCCAGCTATGTAGCAGATATGGCGGACTACGCGCTGCTCGGGCAGGCATTCTCAGACCGCATTTCCGCCAGTGCAGCGGATTACAATTCCGTGTTTCTGGGCCTGGAGTTGGGCCAGACCTTTCGCGAATCCAATGTAGCGGGAGCCGGCCAGTGGGGCGTACGCATGGCTCAGGTAGAACGGCTGACCGAGGACAACCGCGCCTTTTTGTATCCCGCACTGACGCTCACGTCGTTCGATGCCTTCAACCTGAATATCACGTCTCTGGCCACGGACATACCTTACGATCGCCAAACGCAGATTCACGGTTTTTTCGAGCGGAATAATTCCGGCATTCCAGAGCAGCTCTTTTTCGAGCGCGGGACCGAAACCTGGGAACGAAACAGCCATTCCAGCGCCCCGGGCGCTGCCACACTGACCACCGAAACACCGGCTCGCTTGCTGGCGGGAAGAGCCCTGTACCAAACCATCACCAAACGAAACAGCAGCCTGATCAATGGCTGGACCAGAAACCCGTACTATCTGGATGCCTTTACTTCCGAACCGGTGAGTGACCAGAGCGGGCCAGACCGGGTACTGACGAACTATTTCACCGGCGGCAAAGCGATCGCGCTCGAAGATGATAACGGCAAGCTCAAACGCCGGAACACTCTCGAAAACCACTACCTGAGCGTATTCGAGCTACACCTCCAACGTGCGGAGGAATTCAAGGTCTCCGATATGGCCGGACAGGCCTATAACGTGGCTTACCTCGCCACCCGCTTCGCCGATGGGGCGCCTGCAACATTCGAAACCGGGCATGGTCAATGGGCATTCGGCTCAGCGAACGATCAGACTCTGAACGGCACCGCCAATGTGGACCAGTTCACCCTGGGCCGCGACGCCTCCGGTGGCGTAGCCACACCCGATACCAGCAACGACACCTGGAATCTGATTAACCGGCGTTCCCGCCTGAGCTCGGGCGATATTTACATGGGGCGGCTGGGGTTGTTCCGCAACGAGATCGATGAACGAACCAACTTCAACGACCCCAACTTCGGCAATCCCGATATGGGCCTGGGTGCGGCGACCCCGAACCAGGAATTGATGGCATTCAACCTCAACGATGGCACGCTGGGTAGTGGCCTCCTGGTGGCAGGAAAAACACTCACAAACGGCGCACTGACAGAAGGCGCCTATCGGTTACAGGGCGCGATCGTTGGCGTGACCCAGGAGGAAAACCGGCTCTACCACGTGAATAACGCGCGGTTGACCCTGGCGAATAGTTCTGCCAGCTTCGAAGGCGTAACCATGATGGTTAACCACCTTATCGAAGACAACGAGGTGGAGGCCCCTGAAGAACTGCCAATGCAGTTTAATGGCAGCTTCACAACAACATCGGAAGGGGGTATTTCGATTACCGGCGCCGGAGAATACGAGATGCACGGCTTCTATACCGGGGCCGGCAACCAGATCTTTTTGGTGATCAGTGACAGCACCGGCCCCGAAATGAAAACCGGTTTATTACTCGCAACGCTTATTGAGGAATCCCCTGAGCCCTAAAACCTGAACGGCGGACAGCCCCGTATAACCTGTTATAATTCCAGCCATATCGATTGTAACGAGGGGTTTATGACTGCAGTTAACCGGGCGCTGATGCTGTTCGTACCGTTGTTTGCGTTTGCTGTTGCGGGTGCCATCTACACGCCAACCGCCAGTCAGAATACCCTGCCGGGAGAAGGGGAAGGCGAGGTTACCCTGTCTTCCCTGCCTCCACTTCCAAAATGGGCGAATGAGGGCCTCCCGGACTTCTCGATTTACCAGGATACCACCGAAAAGAAAGTCGCGTTCTTCTCTTACCTCTACCCCAGAATTGTTCTCGCCAATTCCCGTATTCTGCTTGAGCGTGAATATCTGGCTTCGCTTGAAGAAAAGGCGGCACTGACCAAAGATGAGCTCGCATGGTTGACGAGCCAGGGAGATCGACTGCGTATTGAGGCGGAGGCCGGAAGTGACCAGCAGTTTGCCCTGCTGAGGAAACGCCTGGATGTCATCCCCCCTTCACTGATCCTGGCTCAGGCTGCAAACGAGTCCGCCTGGGGCACCTCCCGGTTCGCGACCGAAGGCAACAATCTCTTTGGCCAATGGTGCTTCTCCCGGGGCTGTGGGTTGGTCCCGCTAAGCCGCATCGAGGGCGCCAACCACGAAGTGGCAAAGTTCCCGTCGCCTTATTACTCTGTGCGCTCCTACATTCAGAACCTGAACCGTCATCCCACTTACCAAACAGTTCGCGACATTCGGCTCGCTGATCGCAAAGCCCGGAAACCCCTGTCTGGGTGGGAGCTTGCAGAGGGCCTGCTGGGCTATTCCGAACGCGGTGAAGAGTACATAAAAGAGATTCGCGCCATGATCCGTTACAACAACCTGGGGTTCTACGACAAGGAGTTCAGAACCCTGCTGGGTGACCGAACCCCTGCGCAGTTTGAACGGCTGGCATCCGCCATACCGGACACAACCCTCCTGCCCGGTGGAACCGGTGGCCAAGTAAGCCCGTTTGAAGGCTAATCCCTGAACCTGACAGATTCGAGATTCTCCGATGCTTGATTTCTTGCCCGCGCCGCTAAAAGGCATCCTTGCGGTGCTGTTGATACTGACCAACACCCTGTTGTTCCTTCCGCTACTGTTGCTGGTAGCACTGGCCAAACTCATTGTTCCAGTCCTTCCGTTTCGTAAGGCGTGCACTATCGTGCTGAATGCCATTGCCTGGTACTGGATCGGCTTCAACAACACCCTGATGAACCTACTCCACCGGGTGGAATGGGAGGTCCGTGGTGCGGAAGAACTCAGCAAGGAGCACTGGTATTTTGTCACCTGCAACCATCAGAGCTGGGCTGACATTCCCGCTATTCAGTATGTACTGAACAGCAAAATCCCGCTGCTGAAGTTCTTCCTGAAAAAGCAGCTGATCTGGGTGCCTTTATTAGGGGTGGCCTGGTGGGCTCTGGATTTCCCGTTTATGCACAGACATACCAAGGAACAGATCGCCAAACGCCCGGAACTGAAAGGCAAGGACATTGAAGCGACAAAGGCCGCCTGTGAAAAATTCCGGTACACACCAGTGACCATTTTCAATTTTATGGAAGGCACCCGTTTCACCCCGGAAAAACATCAGCGCCAGAATTCACCCTACAAGCATCTGCTGAAACCCAGAGCGGGCGGTACGGCCTTTGTGTTTGGCGCCATGGGCGAGATGATTCATACCATGCTGGATGTCACTATCGTGTATCCCGGTGGTCGACCCGGCATCTGGGACTACCTGTGCGGACGGGTGCACAAGATCGTGATCGATATTCGCACCCGCGAAGTGCCGGAGCGTTTTCTTGGAATGGATTACGAAAACAACCGGGAGGTCAGGGTCGACTTCCAGCGATGGGTAAGTGAGATCTGGGCGGAGAAAGACCAGCGAATTGAAACACTGTTGGCCGAAAACAGCTAACGAATAATCCCTGCGGGGCTGCGGTATTACAGCAGCCCCAGCTCCCGGGCCCGGACAATTGCCTGTGTCCGTGATTTAACATCCAGCTTGGCGTTTATCCTTCTGGCGTGGGTTTTCACGGTATGCAGCGAAATGTGCAATTTGTCGGCGATTTCCTGGTTTGATAGCCCCTGGGCGATCAATTCCAGAACGCCCTGCTCTCGATCACTGATAGGCTCGGCCAGGGGGTCTGCCGCCGGTGCCACGGGCTCACAACCAAACAGCCGCCCAAGCGCTGCGGTGAAGTCCCCGTTATCAAGATGGCGATAACATTTGTCCATCAACGGGCCAAGCTCTTTCATAAGCTCTGCAAAGGGGCTTATAAAATGCTCCCGGCTCGCCTGGGCAACGACGCTCTCCAGCCTCTTCCGGGCGGCAGGAAGGCCTTTCTCGGCTTCCAGCAGAACAGCATCCAGCAAACCCGCATGCAGCTGCAGCCCCCAGGGCATGCCGCCCTCGTATTTCTCTGAGACAGCATCCAGATGTTCCCGGGCTCTCACCAGGTCGCCATTGGCCATATCAGCCCGCACCTGCAAGCAATCCAGCAGGCCTGGCATCATCGGGAAAAGCTCTGGAACACATCCACCTTTACGGTAAGGTTCCAGTTTGGCGATCGCCTGCGTCGCACTGTCGTGTTGGCCTTGAGCCAGCCAACAGCTGGCCTTCAACGCTTCCAGAACCGGTACGTACAGGCTCTCATCCACCTGCCAGGTATGCATGGTGCGCTCTGCCCGGCCCACCCAGACGAAGGCATCATCCATCCGGCCCTGAGCGCGACACATCAGTACCCTCAACGCCATGGCGAGCAGCAACCCGAGATCACGGGTCTGTTCGGCATGACGGGCACAGTTGACCAATAGTCGATCGGCTTCCGTCAGACGCCCCTGATGCCAGAGCACCAGAACCAGATTCAGCTGCAGGCGGGTTTCCCCGATTCGTGCCGGCCGGCTAAGCTCCTGCATGGCCGTATCCAGCCCGGTTCGCAACAGTTGCTCCGCGTGGCGCAGTGCCCCTTTGCCCAGTTCAATGCGGGCATGGGCGTATACCGCCAGGGCCTCGGACCCCGAATCGCCAGCTTCGCGGGCCAGCTTGGAAGCAACACGATTGGCATCCCGAGCCTCCTGAAAAGACCCGGCCGCACAAAGCGCGCTCGAACGAACAATTTGAGTCACCAACTGCGCCTGGGTCGACATACTACCCATCGCCAGCGCCTTGTCAGCCATGGCCAACGCGGGCTGCACAAAGCCCTCACCGCGCAATATAAACGCCTTCAAAGCGTAGATGCGGCCCTCATGCTCGTTCCGGTCCCGGTCATTGAAGCCTTCAAGAAGCTGCTTTGCCTGCTGGAACTGACCACCAATGGCATGTACCCAGCCGTAAACAATACGCAGCCGGGCGCTTCGCTCCAGCAATTCTGCAGGCAGGTTTTTTCTCAAGCTCAACAAAGAGGCAGTATCCTGGCCCAGTAACAGCGCCTCGGTACTCTCGGAGGCAATGCGCACGACCTCATCGCTATCACCGGCCAGGACCGCATACTTTAATGCTTCCGGGAATTGCTGGCGCTGCTCGAACCATCGGCTGGCCATAAGCATTCGGGTGATGTAGCCCCCCATCACCGGGGTTTGCAGCCAGGCCTGTAGCAATGGGTTCAGGCGATACCACCGGCCCCGGCCAGGGACCGGCTTCAAGGGCAGACCACGATCAGCAGCCTCAGACGGTGGCATCCCCGACTCTGACACGGAAGGCTCGATAGCGAAAAACAACTCATCCGAACAGCTGTCCAGCTCGGCAATCGCCCTCATTGATTTCAACTGAGCGGACCCCAGCTGGGCCGCAATACAGTCTTTCAGGAAACGCTCTACCGAAGGGGTTTCGTGCAGGGCCCGACGCTCCCCGCCCTGTTTCAGCTCCCGCCGATACAGTGCCAGTGGCGTTGGCCAACCTTCAGTCAGCCCGAATAAATGATCAATCGCGACGCTCGTAATCAGGCTGTCGGAGCGCGCTTTCGCAAAAAACTCAAAGGTTTCAGACCGTGAAAACTCCAGAATATCGGGACCCAGCCTGGTGTAGTTGCCATTCAATTCCAGTGTGTGACTCTCAAAGGGCACCGGAAGCCGAGAAGCCATAGCAACTGAAAGACCCGAAGGCAGGTGGGTAACCAACTGGTGCAATAAGCCGCTGACCGCCGGGTTGGTAAGATGATGGACATTATCCAGAACCAGTACTTCTCTGACCTCGCGGGCCTGCCGATCCCGATTGACCAGAAGCATCGTCAAATGGTCTTCAAAGGTTCCACCATTCGGCGGCAGTACCTCTGCCAATCCCAATGCCATCGCAAGTATGGAAAGAAAACGGGAGGGAGCGTTGTCCCCGGCGTTCAGGGAGATCCAGCGAACATTCACGTCCGGTGCACTGGCCAGCGCACTGACCAGGGCGTGAGTCTTGCCGTAACCTCCGGGTGCTTCTAGCTGTAGCAGTCTACCGGCTTGCAAGGCCTGGCATATCATTCGATCCAGATTCGGCCTCGCCAGGGTATCGTCTGGTACAGATGGCACCCTCAGCCGGTGCTCCATAAGATCCCGCACCAGCTCACCGCTCTGTAGACTGGAGTTCGCGGTCTGGAACTCGTCGTTGGCTGCACAGCCTTCTTTAAAGGATTTCACGCACTGCCCCGTTTGAAACCGGCCGGACGAACGCCCAAACCGGAAAATAAGAGTCTTGCTTAGGCCGAAAACGGCATGGCGTCCTGCATGGGGTACGCCTTTAGTATGAGTCTTGAGGGAGAGGTTAAACCAAAGCAGGTGCTTGCTGCAAAAAATTGACGGGGAAAAAAGAGGTTAGAGGCGATTTTTTAACGCGGAGACACTTACCAACGGCCAAAAAAAAGCGAGCCGTAAAGGCTCGCTTTTCCTGACAGCGGTGAAACGCTGTTATTAACGGGTTCCAGCGCGACGCAGAGCCGCCGGCGTGTAATCCCGCGACTGACGCTCGACACCGAAGGTGTACGGCTGGTTCTCTTCGTTCGTCAGGCCAAGAGCCAGGTAACGACCGGAGAGCAGATCGTACAGTACTTCGATCGCGTACCAGGGCACGTTCTGATCGTAGAACTGCATTCCGTGGGCTTCAGCGACACGCCAGAGCTCGCCACGGCCATCGTAGTGATCGATAACCGCTGCCTGCCAGGAGTCCTCATCAATGTAGAAGTCACGCTGGGCGTATACATGCCGCTCACCGTCCTTCAGGGTTGCACGCACGTGCCACACACGGTGCAGCTCGTAACGGGTCAGATCCTGATTGATGTGTCCGGCTTTGATGATTTCATCGTAGCTCAGGCCGCGATCCACCAGCTTGTAGGAGTTGTACGGAATGTACATTTCCTTCTTGCCCAGCAGTTCCCAGTTGTAGCGATCGGGAGCGCCGTTGTACATGTCGAAGTTGTCAGAGGTACGCATGCTATCAGACGCAGTACCCGGACCATCGTAGGCAACCTGCGGAGCACGACGAACCCGACGCTGACCGGCGTTGTAGATCCACGCCCGGCGCGGTTCTTTCACCTGATCAATCGTTTCATGTACCAGCAGTACGTTACCCGCCAGACGCGCTGGCGCAGTAATAGCCTGCTTGAAGTAGAACAGAACGTTGTCGTCTTCACCTGGCTGATAATCGTTCAGGTAAGTACGCCATGTCAGTTCGTCCTGGAACTTGACCACTGAGTAGTCGCCACCAGCTGTAGGAGTGACCTGGCCAACGTTCCGCTGCACCGAACCACCGCGATACCGGGTAATGTGGTTCCAGATAGCTTCGAGGCCGTTCTGGGGAATCGGGAACGGCGTTGCACTCTCGTAATTGCCCAGCCCGTTACCGTCCTGAATCAACTCCACTTTGGTGGCGTTCTCAACGGTCTCATCCATCACTTCTTTCGGGTAAGCCGCCGTACGATGGGTCGGATAGACCGGAATCTTGTAATCGGCGTACTGGCGAATCATCGCCACCTGGCCCGGAGACAGCTTGTCGGCATATTGATCAACATTGCTCTGATCAATGACAAACTCGGGCTGCTCATTCGGGAACGGATTTACATAGATACCGTCGCCCTTGTAGCCCGCCGGCGGAGTTGTTAACCCGCCGGTCCATGCCGGGATGGCACCGCCATTACCAGACTTCTCTGCACCCATCGGGGTCAGAGTATCGCCCAGCTTGGCCGCTTCTTCTGCAGAAACCGCGCCCCAGGCCTGACCGGTAAAGAGACTTGCAGCCAGTACACCTGTGGCCAGTAGTTTCTTGTTTAATTTCATCTAAATTACCTCGTTGAACGAATTCGGTCCGGTTCAGAATGAGTAGGAAACGCTCGCACTCACGAAATCACGGTCGGTCAACTCGTTATACGGTTTGCCACCGAAAAAGTTTGTGTAGCCGATGTTGCCTGTGATCTTGTTCTGATAAACCGCCTGAACGGACAGACCAAGCGCCTTGCTTCCTTCGTTGAAGGCACCACCCGGCTGCGGGGAATAACCTTCTACGTCGTGGCTCCAGGCCAGCTGCGGCAACAGGTTTACACCTGCAAACACGTTCGGGTAGTCCCATACCAGACGGGTACGGTAACCCCAGGAGAAATCAGTGGTGAAGCCGTCGTTTTCACAGTAGTCAGTATTCAGGTTAAGCGGCGCGCCACCTATAACTGGCTGAGAACAGGCATCACCCTGAGAGGTCGGCACTGGACCAACGCCGAAGGTGCCGGAGCGCCCATAACGTGCCTCGTCGTAGCCCGGCAGATCGTGTACCCAGGTCATACCCACTTCATTGATCAGGGACAGACGGCTGGCTCCCATAACCTGATCGAAGAACTTGATCAGCGTGAACTGGAATTGGGAGACATTGTAACGGTCATAGCCAGAAGCCCTCAGACCGTTGATATCGAAGTCCGCTCCAAGTTCTTTTTGCCGCTGTTGTTGCAAGAGGCTAACAGGCGTCGAATTTGGATCATTAGGGTTGGTTGGCAGTTGCAGACCAGCATAGATCAGCTCAAAAGCGTTCCACTGAAGGGGCACATCCTCACGGAAGCTGTACTCTGCGCCCAGCGACCAGCCGCCGGGCGTGGTGGTATTGATACTGATACCGTAGAGATCGATGTTCTCCGGGTATTCCATAAAGTATTCGGGGAAGTACCCCGGACCACGGGCAGGGCCATCATTAAGCACACCGCTAACATACGGCAAGCGACTGTTGTACTTGATGTAATAGAAGCCCAGTTCTGAATCATTCAGCTCAGGCACATACCAACGAACAGCAACACCGAACTGATCCTTCGAATCCGCCTCTACATCAGCAAGGCGATTAATGGCATAGCCGCCAAGGCCCAATGAGTCGGCCGCATCAAGTATCTGACTCTGAGCCTCGCTCACGTCACCCGCTGGCCAGATAGGGCCACAGCCATCGGCGACAAAATCAATGGTAGAGAAGAAGGTTCCGCAATCGTCCGGCCGCACCGGCTCCCATTTGGCCTGAACGAAGGCTTCAATGGAGACGTTTTCAGTCACACCGGCAGACATGTAGAACATCTCAACCGGCAGCAGCGCATCCTTCAGCTCAGAGCCTGGAGCACGGAACGCCTGAACGTCTACCGGGTTGATGGTGTTGATACCACCCTGAATAAAGGTACTTTCACCCCAGCTCACCACCTGCTTACCATAGCGCAGGCTCACGGGGATGTTGCCGAAGTACCAGTCAGAAAACACGTAGGCATCGAGGATTTCGCCGCCTGAGGCGTTATCCTTCGCTTTCTCGTTGAGCTCTACGTAACGGCGATTCTCGTCTTTGAGTTCGAAGTCATACCAGTAACGGCCACGAACAAAACCACCTACGCGGGTCAGATATTGGCTGTCCACGGCGTAATCCAGGAACAGCTCACTGTTGCCCTTGACGATCTTCGAGATGGTATCGCCTTTATCGAAGTTGCGGTTACCGTCGTCATAGTTGTTGGTGGAAGCAGTACCCCGACCATCGTGCGGAGCCAGAAGACGCTTGTCGGCGTCCTCTACTCGCCAGGAAGCACCTGCAGATAGCGTGGTATTGAACTGAGCCTCAACATCACCCATGTAGAACGAGTATGCTGCTGCCTGGCCGGACACACCGGCGGCTATGGCTACGGCAAGTGGTAACTTGGTCCAACGCTGCCACGGTTGAGTTTTTCTTGTCATTGGAAGGCTACTCCGTTGTTGTTCTGAGTCGCTGCTCGATTGTTCTGGTGTTAGGTGTCCTGACGGCTGTAAACACAGTGCCGTGATGATTGCACTATAGCTAAGCCTTTCGGGGGCTTTGATCAGTCAAAAGTATGATTTTGCTGTCACTCTCTGTTCAGCCGGGGCTCGCACTCCCTCACTATAGACAAGATTCAGGAGTGCAACCACCTGTCGTCTTACAGCATTTCGATTGCCATTGCGGTGGCTTCACCACCGCCGATGCAGAGCGCGGCGACACCCTTGTTTTTGCCATAGCGCTTGAGGGCATGCATCAGGGTAACCAGAAGACGGGAACCGGTAGACCCAACCGGATGCCCCTGGGCACAGGCGCCACCGTGAATATTGACTTTGTCCGGATCCAGGCCCAGCTCTTTGATAGGCATCATGGCCACCATGGCGAAGGCTTCGTTGATCTCGTAAAGGTCAACATCGTCCTTGGTCCAGCCGGTTTTCTGGAAAAGTGTCTGGATCGCGCCCACTGGCGCACAGGTGAACTCGCTGGGATGCTGGGACTGAGTGCTATGGGCAACGATCCGCGCCAGGGGCTTGAGGCCACGTTTTTCGGCTTCGGATTCACGCATCAGCACCAGTGCTGAGGAGCCGTCAGAAATGGAAGACGCGTTTGCCGCAGTCACGGTACCGTCTTTGGCAAACGCCGGGCGCAGTGTCGGAATCTTCTCAATGTTGGCGTTGTGGGGCTGCTCATCATCCTCTACTACCACCTCTCCCTTACGGGTCTTGACGGTAACGGGGATGATCTCTTCTTTGAGCAGGCCTTCTTCAATCGCTTTCTTGGCACGATTCAGGGAGGAAATCGCGTAGTCGTCCATTTCTTCCCGGGTATAGCCTTTCTTGTCCGCCATTTCCTGGGCGAAAGATCCCATCAAACGGCCAGTCTCGGCGTCTTCGAGGCCATCCAGGAACATATGGTCCTGGGGCGCCTGCCCAGGCCCCATGCGGTAGCCCTGGCGGGCGCCCAGCAAAATGTGAGGCGCGTTGGACATACTCTCCATGCCACCGGCTACCATGATGTCGTTTGAGCCGGCTTTGATCAGGTCATGGGCGAACATGGTCGCTTTCATGCCGGAGCCACAAAGTTTGTTAATGGTGGTGGCGCCAGTACTGTCTGGCAGTCCCGCCTTGCGCATGGCCTGGCGAGCGGGCCCCTGTTTCAGGCCAGCCGGCAGCACATTACCCATAATGACTTCCTGAATATCGGCAGGCTGCAGGCCGGCGCGCTTCACCGCCTCAGCGATGGCAATTGCGCCCAGTTCCGGCGCGGAAACCGGGGCAAGACTACCCATAAAACCACCCATGGGGGTGCGAACACCGCTCACGATGACAACGTTGTCCTGACTCATGCTGTGACCTCTCTGTTGGTTCTTTATGATTCTGGTTATGGTTTGTGGGGCGCTTCAAGATACTCCTGGGATTGCATTTCCAGCAATCGGGATTCCGTGCGCTCGAATTCAAAGCTCAGACGCCCGCCCGAATAGAGCTCGGTGATGGGCGCCGCAGCGGAGATAATGACCTTGACGTTGCGGTCGTAGAACTCATCGATCATGTTGATAAAACGGCGCGCCTGGTCGTCCTTGTCGCCACCAAGCACCGGTACATTGCTGACGATAATGGCGTGGAACTGGCGCGCCATTTCGATGTAATCGTTCTGGCTCCGGGGGCCGTCACACACGTCTTTGAAGTCAAACCAGACCACATCGTCTGCGTGGGCCTGGGCCGGAATCTTGCGACCGTTGATTTCCATGGTTTTACTGTGCTTCGCCGCTTCGACGGCCAGGGCGTCGAAACTGTTCCGCAAGCTGATATCCGCCTCATCATCCAGCGGACAGTGATAAAGCTCTGCCTGCTCCAGGGTACGCAGGCGATAGTCCACGCCGCCATCCACATTCACCACATCGGTGTACTTCTTTACCAGCTCGATGGCTGGCAGGAACCGCGCGCGCTGGAGGCCATCTTTATAGAGGCCATCGGGGACGATATTGGACGTACACACCAAGGTAACACCACGACCAAAAAGCCCATCCATCAGCGTGGCAAGGATCATGGCATCGCCAATGTCGGAAACAAAGAACTCGTCGAAACAGATGACACGGGTCTCGTCCGCAAACTTTTTAGCCACCATCTCAAGGGGGTTTTTCTCCCCTTTCAAAGCTTTCAATTCGTTGTGAACGCGCTGCATAAAACGGTGGAAGTGCACCCGCATCTTGCGCTCGAATGGCAGCGACTCAAAAAAGGTGTCCATCAGATAGGTTTTACCCCGGCCAACGCCGCCCCAGAAATACAGACCTTTAACCGGCTCTTCCCGGCCCTTCTTGAGTTTGCGGCGCAGTTTGGCCAACCCTTTGTTGCGCTCGTTTTCAGCAGCCACCAATTTATCGTACAGTGCCTGCAAGCGTTGAACTGCATCTACCTGGGCGGGGTCCTTGTGAAAATCCGGGCGTTCAAGATCCTTTTGGTAACGCTCCCAAGGGGTCAGGTTCGCAACGGTATCGGAGGACGTGGCTGCAGTCATCAGGCTTCCTGAATAGTTGAGTCGAGTGAAAAATCGGCGCGGTATTGTCGCCTATTTCGCGTTTTTTCGCCACGCCGGGCGGCTCTCGGGGCAATACGACGATTGGCTCAGTGTTTCAGCATGGGCTCAATCGGTTTGGGGCGTTATACTCCGTTTACGGGGATTGGCTCACTTCCAGGCAATATAAGGACGATTTTCATATGACAAACCTGATTCTGGCGGCAGTTGCCGCGTTGGTAGTTGGCATTGTCATCGGGATTCTGGTTGGCCGTTCCGGCCAGGGAGCAACGTTGCGGCAGCGCCGGGCGGAGCAGCAGATTGAAGAGCTGCGCAGCGAGTTTACGCGCTATCAGGCCCAGGTGAACGAGCACTTTATGGAATCCGCGCACCTGTTGCGCCGGTTCAACGACGCCTACCGGGATGTGAACCAGCATATGGCTCGCGGCGCCAACCGTCTGTGCAATGACGAAGACTGGATGGAAGAGCTGGACCAGGAATCCAAGGGCAGACTGGAGCATGGCAGTGATGGCGAGCCTTCCGAGCCGCCCAGAGATTATGCACCCAAGGCCGATCCTGAAGCCAAGGGCACGCTGGCCGAAGACTATGGCCTGGACAAGGGCGAGAAGCGCCCGGCCTGATTCGGAATCAGAGGCTGCGCCACGCGCAGCCTGGCAACGATCTTCATACCGGATTATCACAATCGATGAAACGGTGTGTAACACCAAACGCCTCAGCAATCGCCGCCCCTAACGCCTGCACTCCATAACGCTCTGTCGCGTGATGGCCCGCCGCAAAGTAATGAATGCCGCATTCCCGGGCGGTATGCGTTGTCGGCTCCGAGATTTCACCACTGATGTAGGCGTCTACGCCCGCCTCCAAAGCAACGTTGATAAAGCCCTGAGCGGCGCCCGTACACCAGGCGACGGCTTTGATTTTGTCTGCCCCTGCACCAACGTGCAACGGCTGCCTGTGCAGAGCCCGAGCCATCTCTAACTCAAACTTTTCAACTGACAAGGGCTCCGGCAACTCACCCTGCCAGACCAGCCCCCCCAGCGGCCTCGGATTCTGGATTCCGAGCACTTCCGCCAGTTGCCGGTTGTTGCCATACCCTGGATGATCGTCCAGTGGCAGATGGTAGGCGACGAGGTTGATGTCGTTGTCCAGCAACTGCTTGATCCGGTTTTTCTTCATGCCACGAATAGTCTGGTCTTCACCTTTCCAGAAGTAGCCGTGGTGGACAAGGATCATGTCTGCGTTCTGTTCGACTGCTGCGTCGATCAGTGCCTGCGATGCCGTCACTCCCGTCACGATAACGCCTACGCTCTCCTTACCCTCTACTTGCAGCCCATTGGGAGCATAGTCCTGAAAATTATCGGGCTGGAGCCATTCGGCTATTTTAACGAGGATTTCGTTTCTAAGGGCCATGACACCTCTCCTGCTCTATCTGACTCATGATCATCGTAAGCTGGCGTGCACGCAGTTCAGCGGTGATGGGCGGGAGGGGCTTTCCGGAAATTTCGGAGGCCATGGATGGCCGGAGAGAAGCGCACAGGGATGTGCTTGTAGCGGTTTCCGGGAAGCCCCTCCCGCCCGTCACTACCACCGAAGTTCTGCACGCCAGCGGGCTCGATGCTTAGCGAGCCCGCCATTTGGGAGCAAGGCCTTACAGCACACCGAGGCCTTTTATCAGAGCATTGTTCTGATCGCTCGTACCAATCGTGATGCGCAGAAAATCGCTGATTCTTGGCTTATTGAAATGCCGAACAATAATGCCCTGCTCCCGAAGCTTCGCCGCAATCGCAGCGCCTTCATGGCCGGGATGGCGGGCAAAAACAAAGTTTGCCTTGGATGGCAGCACCTCAAAACCAAGCGTTTCCAACTCCCTGGTCACCCGCTCGCGCTCGCGGATCACGCCACTGCAGGAATCCTCGAACCACTGTTTGTCCTCAAACGCTGCCACGGCACCGGCCAGAGCCAGCCGATCCAGCGGGTAGGAATTGAAGCTGTCTTTGACGCGGTTCAGGGCTTCTATCAGCTCCTCGTTGCCCACAGCAAAACCAACTCTCAAGCCGGCCAAGGACCTGGCCTTGGATAGAGTTTGGCAAACCAACAGGTTCGGGTATTGATTTACCAAGCGAATCGCCGTCTCGCCACCGAAATCCACATAGGCTTCATCAACCACTACCACGCTATCCGGGTTGGCCTGCAGGATATCCTCTACGTGCCCAAGTCCGAGGTAGCGTCCCGTCGGCGCATTCGGGTTCGGGAAGATAATGCCGCCGTTGTCACGCTTGTAGTCGTTCGGATCGATCTCGAAGCTGTCAGTCAACGGAATAACCGCACTCTCGATCTGGAACAAGCCGCAATACACCGGGTAAAAGCTATAGCTGATGTCCGGAAACAGGATCGGCTTGTCGTGTTTCAGAAGCCCCTGAAAAATATGCGCCAGCACTTCATCGGAACCGTTGCCAACAAACACCTGTTTGGGGGTGATTCCAAAATCCACGTGATATTCGGCAATGGCATCTTTCAGGGCCTGGCCTTCCGGGTCCGGATACAGGCGCAGGCTGTCATTCAACTCTCTCTGAATGGCTTCAATCACTTTTGGCGATGGGCCGAACGGGTTTTCATTGGTGTTCAGCTTCACCAGATTGGCCATTTTCGGCTGTTCACCCGGCACGTACGGCTTGAGTTCACTGACCAGGTCGCTCCAGTACTTACTCATTGATCCGGTACTCCGCTGAACGTGCGTGTGCTGTCAGCCCTTCGCCACGGGCTAGAACCGACGCTACCCGCCCCATACGGTCGGCACCCTGAGCGGTAAAGCCAATCAGGGAGGAGCGCTTCTGGAAATCGTACACACCCAGAGGTGAACTGAATCGTGCGGTGCCGCTGGTTGGCAATACGTGATTCGGGCCCGCGCAATAGTCACCCAGGGCTTCGGCCGTGTGCCTGCCCATGAAAATCGCACCGGCATGGCGGATGTCGTCGAGCATGGCCTGCGGATCTTCTACTGAGAGCTCCAGGTGCTCGGGGGCAATCCGGTTGCTCACTTCGGCGGCTTCTTTCAGATCTGCCACCTGAATCAGTGCCCCCCTTCCCAGCATGGAGGTGCGGATAATCTCCTCGCGCTCCATGGTCGGCAGTAGCTTGTTGATACTGGCTTCCACCGCATCCAGGAAGTCTGCGTCCGGGCTGACCAGAATGCTCTGGGCCTGCTCATCATGTTCGGCCTGGGAAAACAGGTCCATGGCAATCCAGTCCGGGTCGGTCTTGCCGTCACAGATCACCAGGATCTCGGAAGGGCCGGCAATCATGTCGATACCGACCACCCCGAATACTTCGCGCTTCGCGGTGGCCACAAAAATATTCCCCGGACCCACAATCTTGTCCACCGAAGGAACGGTTTCCGTACCATAGGCCAGCGCAGCCACGGCCTGGGCACCACCGATAGTGAACACCCGGTCTACCCCGGCAATGGCGGCCGCAGCCAGTACCATGTCGTTCACCACACCGTCTGGCGTTGGCACCACCATAATGACCTCAGCCACACCAGCGACTTTGGCCGGAATCGCATTCATCAGTACCGACGAAGGATAGGCCGCCTTGCCACCCGGCACGTACAGACCGGCGCGATCCAGCGGCGTTACCTTCTGGCCCAGCACGGTTCCGTCTTCGTCCTGGTATTGCCAGGATTGCTGATTCTGGCGTTCGTGGTAGTCACGGATGCGTCCCGCCGCTTTTTCCAGACCCTCACGCTGATCCTGGGGAATTCGGTCCAAAGCTGCCTGCAAACGGCTTTTATCCATTTCCAGCTCAGCCATGGAGCCAACGTCCAGGCGATCAAACTTGGCCGTAAACTCCAGCACCGCCGCATCGCCCCGGGTCTTCACCTCGTGCAGGATATGCCGAACCGACTCATTCACCTGATGATCCACACTGTCGTCCCAGGCCAGCAGCTGGGCCAGCGCACTGTCAAAGTCGCTCTGGGTGGTGTTCAGTCTGGTGATTCTGTCGGTCATTTTTCAGATCCTGTCTTGGAGTAACACTACGAATCGCGGCGTCGTTCAACGGCCGCGGACATCTTCTCGATTATGGGGTTTATCTGGCCGTGTTTCATCTTCATGGAGGCCCGGTTAACCACCAGTCGGCTACTGATGTGGTCAATCAGTTCT
The DNA here is from genome assembly GCF_002049515.1 of Marinobacter sp. tcs-11. NCBI lineage: Bacteria > Pseudomonadati > Pseudomonadota > Gammaproteobacteria > Pseudomonadales > Marinobacteraceae > Marinobacter > Marinobacter sp. tcs-11. Next base: position 107,494 of record NZ_LLYU01000005.1, read on the forward strand.
CTTGGCTCCAGCCCGTTGGCCTTGAGGGTATTGCCGGTATCCACGATATCAACAATCTCATCGGCCAGGTTCAGGATCGGTGCCAGTTCCATGGCTCCGTAGAGCTTGATGATATCGGCCTGCCGGCCCTGAGCCGCATAATAGCGCCGGGCCAGGTTGACGAATTTGGTGGCAACACGAATCCTGCCTGCCGGTGGCTGCTCGCCTTTTTTGCCTGCGGTCATCAACCGGCAACGGGAGATGTTCAGATCAAGCGGTTCGTAGAGGCCGTCGCCACCGTGCTCCATCAGAACATCCTTACCTGTAACGCCCAGATCGGCGCCACCGTATTGAACATAGGTGGGCACATCGGTCGCCCGGATGATCAGAATCCGCACGTTCGGGTCGGTGGTGGGAAACACCAGCTTGCGGGACTTTTTCACGTCGTCGACAAGCTCAATGCCCGCTTCCGCCAGCAGCGGCAAGGTTTCTTCCAGAATGCGACCCTTCGACAAGGCGATGGTGATGGAATCTGTCATGTATCCTTCCGGGTTCCCGTTGGTCAAATTCAGGCTGGCAGACGGCGGATGCTGGCACCCAACAGCTGCAATTTCTCTTCAATGCATTCGTAACCGCGGTCAATGTGGTAAATGCGGTCGACAATGGTATCGCCGTCTGCCATCAGACCGGCGATCACGAGGCTGGCTGAGGCCCGCAGATCGGTTGCCATCACCGGAGCACCGGTCAGGTGTTCAACGCCCTTGATGATGGCCGCATTACCTTCAAGGGTAATGTCTGCACCCATCCGGATCAGTTCCTGCAAGTGCATGAAGCGGTTTTCAAATACGGTTTCGACGATGGTTCCGGAACCCTCGGCGACCGCATTCATGGCCGCAAACTGAGCCTGCATATCCGTTGGGAACGCCGGATACGGCGCGGTCCGCAGGCTGACAGCCTTGGGCCGCTTGCCTTTCATGTCCAGTTCAATCCAGTCCGGGCCGGTCGTGATGTGCGCCCCCGCCTCTTCCAGCTTGAGCAGCACCGCTTCCAGGATATCTTCCCGGGTATCTTTTACTTTCACCCGACCACCGGTCGCAGCCGCCGCCACCAGGTAGGTTCCGGTCTCGATCCGGTCCGGCAGCACGTTGTAGTGGCATCCGTGCAGGCGCTCCACACCATTGATTTCAATGGTCGCGGTACCGTGGCCTTTGATATCGGCACCCATGGCGATCAGGCACTCGGCCAGATCCACCACTTCCGGCTCGCGGGCCGCGTTTTCGAGGATGGTTTTACCCTCGGCGAGCGCAGCTGCCATCATCAGGTTTTCGGTACCCGTTACGGTGACCGTATCCAGGAAGATGTGGGCACCCTTCAGCCGGCCATTGGTCTTGGCCTTGATGTAACCATTCTCCACCTTTATGTCGGCACCCATCATTTCCAGACCGTGGATGTGCAGGTTAACCGGTCGGGTACCGATGGCACAGCCACCCGGCAGGGAGACTTCGGCTTCGCCAAAATGTGCCACCAGCGGGCCAAGCACCAGTATGGAGGCGCGCATGGTCTTTACCAGCTCGTACGGTGCATGGAAGTGCTTGATGGTGTTGGCGTGCACTTCAACACTCATCTTTTCGTCAATGAGCAGCTCCACCCCCATGCGACCGAGCAGCTCGATCATGGTGGTAATATCGTTCAGGTGAGGCAGGTTGCCGACGGTAACCGGCTCATCCGCCAGCAGTGTCGCCGCCAGAATGGGCAGGGCCGCGTTCTTGGCACCGGAAATGCGAATTTCGCCATCCAGGGGCTTTCGACCCCTGATCAATAGTTTGTCCACGGTAATTATCCTGTTCGGTTCAGGCGCCGGCCTGCTGATCGGCCCACTCGCTCGGGGTAAAGGCTTTCGGGTGAAGGGCGTGAATGGTGCCGTCCATGACATGCTGGAATAGCACCTTGTTGATCATTTGCTGCCGTTTGATGGTGGGCAGTCCCTCAAATACGTCACCCACCACCACAACAAGATAGTGGTTGCCATCAACCTGTACCTGAACCTCGCAACCGGGCAGGGCTTCTTTGACAAGTTCGGTAACCTGGGCGGCGTCCATAAGGATTCCTCGACTAAGTTGAAATCAGGGGCGGAATTGTAACCAATTCCCGGGCGCCGGTCAGCTGTGCTCGGCAAATCCGGGAATCTGATCCTGAAGATTACTGAGTGCGGCCAGAGAACGAAGTCGCTCACTGGCGCCTGTGAAGGAGAGATGGCAATGTCGGCTTAGCGCCAGACGCTGCCAACACAAAAGCATCGAAAGCACCACACTGTGCGCGGTGCCAAGCCCGGACAGATCAACCTCAAGCGTCCCATCGGCCTGCCGTATTTCCTGTTCGCCCTGCTTGCGCAGCGCCAGGACCGTGTCGGCATCGACATCGCCGGTTACGCAAAGAGTTTTGCCGTTCCGGACGATGCCCGGCAACCGATCACTCATGAACGATCCACCTGCTCGTCCAGATTCAGGGCCTCAACCGCGTCACCCCAGCCGTCAATGACCGCCTGAACCTGGCCGCGATTCTCTTCCATTTCCTGGGCAAAGCGATCCCGGAAGGCAAGGCCGATGTTCACGCCCTCTACGATGACGTTTTCCATCATCCAGCGGTCGTCACCTGTCCGGTACATTGAGTAAGTGACCGGATAACGGTTGCCGGAGGCACTGATCAACTCCATTTCTACCGAAGCGCGATCCTCATTCTGAGGAAGGATGGTGGCTTCCTTGACGATGATCTCGAAATCTTCCGCAGAAACCAGGGCCTGGGCATAACTGTCAAACAGGCTGCGCTTGAACTTCTCGACAAAAGCATCCCGCTGCTCTGGCGTGGTCTGGCGGGCATATCGACCCATCACCCGGGCAGCAATCCGGCGAAAATCGACAAACTCCTGAAGGGTTTCATCCATGCTGGCATAAAACGCCTCAGGGTCCTTTTCGTACAACCCTTTCTCGGCATTGAGCTTCTGCACCAGCTTCTGGGTATTCTCGTCCACGTAACGCTTCAGATCCTCCTCCGGGCCGGCCCAGACCTGGCCCACCATCAGGGCGACCATGGCAATCATCAACGTCAAACGATGTTTAAGGACACTCATTAGTTTCTCCTGTGCATGGCTCTGGCTCAGCGGCCGGAGGCAAAGTTACTGATCAGCCGTTCCAGATTCATGGCGGACTGGGTGGAATAGAAGGTATCCCCCGCGTTCAGCGATTCCAGGTCGCCGCCAATCGATATATCAATGTACTGCTCACCCAGCAGTCCGGATGTACGTATTACTGCTGCACTGTCGGCCGGGATGTTATCAACCTCAGCGTGGATAGACATGGTTACGCGCGCCTGGAAAGTGTCCCTGTCCAGGGTAATGGATTCGATGGTACCGACGGTGACACCAGCCATGGAAACCTTGCCTCGGGGCGTCAGACCACCGGTATCGTTGAAATTGGCATACAGCGTATAGGTCTGCTCCGCGGATTTCGGCGACAGGCCACTCACCTGCAGCGCCAGAAACATGAGCGCGGCCAAACCGGCGACCATAAACAGCCCAACAATGATTTCTGTGCTTCTTTGTGCCATGAAAGGCTCCCTGAATCCTGTTAAAAATCACCGAACATGACGGCAGTCAGTACGAAATCGAGACCGAGCACTGCCAGCGATGAGTAGACCACGGTTTTGGTGGTCGCCGAACTGATACCAGCAGAGGTGGGCACGCAGTCATAGCCCTGGTAGACCGCAATCCAGGCACACACGAACCCGAACACCACACTCTTGATAAAGCCGTTAAGCACGTCATCCACAAAATCGACGGAGGACTGCATGTTGCCCCAGAAAGAACCCTCGAACACACCCAGCCATTCCACGCCAACCAGCATGCCGCCCCAGATCCCCACTACCGAGAAAATCATGGCAAGTACCGGCATGGCGAGAAAACCGGCCCAAAGTCTCGGTGCAACAACCCGGCGCAACGGATCTACCCCCATCATTTCCATACTGGAGAGCTGTTCCGTCGCCTTCATCAGGCCGATCTCTGCCGTCAGGGCGGAGCCCGCGCGACCGGCGAACAGCAGGGCCGTCACCACCGGCCCCAACTCGCGTACCAGCGTGAGCGCAATCATCTGGCCAATCGCCGACTCCGAGCCGTAATCACTGAGAATGGTATAACCCTGAAGCCCTAGCACCATCCCGATAAACAATCCTGAGACCACCACAATCGCCAGTGACAACACGCCGACGGCGTAGAGCTGTTTGACCAGCAAGGGAAAACCTGTAGCAGGCCTGGGGACACCGGCCAGCACACCGAACAGAAACTGCCCGGAACGACCAAAGGAGGCGATGATCGCGATCCCGAGCCGCCCCAGGCCGGCAATACGATCCATCATGAAGACCGCCCTCCCACACCAAAATCAGCCGCTGCATCGCCACTCGGGTAATGGAACGGCACCGGGCCATCAGGCTGCCCTTCAAGAAACTGCTGAACCCGCTCAGACGGATGCGCCCGCAGCTCCTCGGGAGTGCCCTCACCGATCACCTTGCCGTCGGCAATAATGCAGGCGTAATGGCAAATACTCAGGGATTCGGGCACATCGTGCGACACCAGAACGCTGGTCAGCCCCATGGAACTGTTGAGATCCCGGATCAGCTTGACCAGCACGCCCATGGCAATCGGATCCTGCCCGGCAAAGGGCTCGTCGTACATGATCAACTCCGGGTCCAGCGCGATACTGCGGGCCAGGGCCACCCGCCGGGTCATGCCACCGGACAACTCTGAGGGCATCAGCTCTCTGGCGCCACGCAAGCCCACCGCCTCCAGCTTCATCAGAACGATGTCCCGAATCATATCCTCGGGTAATGACGTGTGCACCCGCAGCGGGAAGGCAACGTTCTCGTAAACACTGAGATCGGTGAACAGCGCGCCACTCTGAAACAGCATGCCCATCTTCTCGCGCAGCTGGTAGAGCGCCTTGCGCTTGAGCCCGGGCACGTCGTGGCCTGCCACATTCACCTGGCCCGAATCCGGGCGAAGCTGACCTCCAATGAGCCTGAGGAGCGTGGTTTTACCGGTACCACTGGGCCCCATGATGGCAGTCACCTTCCCTTTGGGAATATCCAGACTGATTCCATCAAAAATCCGGCGCCCGGAACGGGAAAACACCACATCCCTAAGTGTTATGTACGCAGATGACTCCATAATCCATCCCTTTCAAGGAGCGCCTACATTATGACAAGCTCTCCCAGACCTCAATTAAAGCAACGTAAAATGTCTTGATGGCAATGATCAGAATCCCTGATGCAGGCGAGCCGGGGGCACCAGAAGTGATATACTTCGGCCTCAAATCCCAGATCGAGCAGACAGCCAGCCGACATGACCGAATCAAATACCTTCAACACCCAGGACTTTTGCAACTCGGCCCTACGGGCAATCCGCATCGAGCGCGAAGCCATTGAAGCGCTGGAAAGCCGTATAAACGGTGACTTCAGCCGCGCCTGCGAGGTCATCATGGCCTGCAAAGGCCGGGTTGTGGTGACAGGTATGGGCAAATCGGGGCACATCGGCAACAAGATTGCCGCCACGCTCGCCAGCACGGGCACGCCCGCCTTTTTTGTTCATCCCGGCGAAGCCAGCCATGGCGATCTGGGCATGATAACACCCCAGGATGTGGTCATCGCCATATCCAACAGCGGCAGCACCAGCGAAGTGGTCACCATTCTCCCTCTGATCAAGCGCATGGGCGCGCCATTGATCAGCATGACAGGCAAACCCGATTCCGTACTGGCACAGGAGGCCGTTGCCAACCTGGATGTCAGCGTGGCCATTGAAGCCTGCCCCCTGGGCCTGGCACCCACCTCCAGCACCACCGCCACCCTGGTCATGGGGGATGCCCTGGCCGTGGCGCTGCTTGAAGCCCGGGGATTCAGCGCCGAGGATTTCGCGTTCTCCCACCCCGGCGGCAGCCTTGGACGCCGCCTGCTGCTGCGGGTATCCGACATCATGCACACCGGTGACCAGATTCCTCAGGTTGCCGAGGGCACAACCCTGAGCGGGGCACTGCTGGAAATAACCCGCAAGGGCCTGGGTATGACCACGGTCGTTAATGCCGCCGGCACCCTGACGGGCATCTTCACCGACGGCGACCTGCGCCGGACCCTGGACAAATCCGTGGATGTGCACACTACCCCCATCCAGGACGTGATGACCCGCAACGGCAAAACCATCCGGGCAGACCACCTGGCGGCAGAAGCCTTGAATATCATGGAAGAAATGAAAATCAACGCCTTGCCGGTTACCGACGCAAACGGCACCCTGGTGGGCGCTATTAATATGCACGACCTGCTGCGGGCCGGAGTGATTTGATGACTCAGACAGCGCATCCGTTACAAACCCACTGGGACGCAGCCCTGAAGGCCAAAGCCTCGGACATTCGCCTGATCGCCCTGGACGTGGACGGCATCATGAGCGATGGCCGCCTCTATTTCAGTGCCAGCGGCGATGAACTCAAGGCCTTCAACATTCTTGACGGCCTGGGCCTGAAACAACTGATGCAGGCAGGCATCACCGTGGCGGTGATTACCGGACGACGCTCTCCTCTTACGGAAAGACGAATGTCGGACTTGGGCATCCCGCACCTGATGCAGGGTCGCGAAGACAAAAAAATCGCATTGCTGGAATTGATCCGGGATATGAACCTTGCGCCGGAGCAGATTGCCTACATGGGCGACGACCTGCCCGACCTACCCGCGCTGCGTTTTGCCGGCCTTGGCATCACGGTACCCAACGGCTACTGGCTGGTTCAGCAACACGCCGACTACTGTACCCGCAGCCCCGGTGGACAGGGCGCTGTGCGCGAGGCCTGCGATCTCCTGCTCTGGGCGCAAGGGCACCTGGACAACACTCTTGCCCCCTATCTGGACGAGCCAGCATGATCACCGAGCGGCTTTTCGGCGATCGTGGCAAACGGCGGATTACAGCTCTGGCCCTTGCCGCCACCGTAACAGCAACCGTTTTTCTGCTGTGGCAAAGTGACGAACCTGTCAGTTCGCGGAATGCCGCCAGCGAGCTACGGGGGCCCGCAGAGCCCGACGGCTTTGTGATCGGCGGACAATACCGCGCCTGGGATGAGCAAGGGAACCTCCAGATTGATCTCAAAAGCCCCAGAATTGAGCAGTTTGAAGCAACCGGCACGGCTCATCTGGATACGCCGAGAGCCCGGCTTTTCAGTGAGGGCAGCCCCGACCCTTGGCTCGTCGAGTCCAATGAAGGTAGCCTTCAGCAGAACAATGAAAAGCTGGAACTTACGGGGAACGTCCGATTGACCCGACAGGCCGAAGGCCGCGAAGCCGTTCTGGAGACCGAGGCACTGACCCTGGACAACAGCAACGGCACCGTCTACACCGACCAGCCGGTGACCATCACCGAGCCTTTTGGCGTCACCCGCTCCACCGGTATGAAAGCCTGGATCAACGAACGCATTCTCGAACTCAACTCCCGGGTAGAGGGACAATATGAAACCGTCAGGTAAACGATCTTTCTGCCGGCCAGCGATTCTGGCCATGGCATTGCTGGCCGGCCCGGCATCGGCATTCAACCTGGATTCCGATATCCCCATAAAGGTCAGTGCAGATTCGGCCCGTCTGGATGAAAGCGCCGGAACGGCCGTTTACACCGGCGCTGTCGAACTGATTCAGGGCGAAACCCGGCTGGACGCGGATCGGGTGGTACTTTACCGCAACCAACAGGGTGTCAGCCGGATTGAAGCCGCCGGCAACCCCGCCCATTACCGGCAACCCGGCCAGGAAGGCGAAGGCACGACCGATGCCAAGGCCCTGAACATCACCTGGTCTGGCGATGAAAACCTGGTTATTTTTGAACGCCAGGCCGTTATTGAACAAGACGGCAACGTATTCCGGGGCGACGTCATCCACTACGACACCGTTCGCCGCGTTGTTACTGCGGAAGGCGGCACGCCATCCGACGGCGGCTCCGGCCGGGTGGAAATGGTGATTCAGCCTCGTAATTCAGCTCAATCCAGTGACGGGAAAGGTTCGGATGGCAGTTCTCAGGGCCAGTAATCTGGCAAAAAGCTACAAGCAGAAAAAAGTGGTGCTGGACGTTTCTCTGGAAATTCGCTCCGGCGAGATTGTCGGCCTGCTCGGCCCCAACGGCGCCGGCAAGACCACCTGCTTCTACATGATCGTGGGCCTGGTGCCTGCGGATCACGGCCGGATCACCATCGACACCCAGGACATCACCCCGCTGCCAATGCATGGGCGCGCCCGCAAGGGCATCGGTTACCTGCCCCAGGAGGCCTCCGTGTTTCGCAAACTGACCGTGCGGGACAACATCATGGCCATCCTCGAAACCCGCAAAGGCATGAGTCGGGCGGAACGGGAAGCCAAGCTGGAAGAGTTGCTGGAAGAGTTTCATATTACTCACATCCGAGACAGCGTGGGTATGGCGCTATCCGGAGGCGAACGCCGCAGGGTTGAAATCGCCCGGGCGCTGGCCATGGAGCCTGCGTTTATCCTGCTGGACGAACCCTTCGCGGGCGTAGACCCTATCTCCGTCAGTGACATCAAGCACATTATCCGGCACCTGCGGGATAAAGGTATTGGCGTGTTGATTACCGACCATAACGTTCGGGAAACCCTCGACATCTGCGAGAATGCCTACATCGTTTCCGGCGGCCACATCATCGCCTCCGGCAATGCCGAAGCCATTCTGGCAAACCAGCAGGTGAAAGAAGTGTATCTGGGTGATGAGTTCCGGCTCTGACCTGATAAAACAGGGTTTATCCGAGGTCTGATTGTTTTGATGATCTGTAGCAAGTAAACTCGGCAAAAAACTTGCTTATACTGTTCACAGACAATGGCAAGTAACCAGCGTACAACATTTTTTTCGGCCTGTGCGCCGGCAAAGCAACAACCGGGATGCCCATGAGTTATGGATCTTGAGCCATGGTTATGAAAGCCTCATTACAGCTTAAGCTGGGCCAGAGTCTGACCATGACGCCCCAGCTGCAGCAGGCCATACGCCTGCTACAGCTTTCTACCCTCGATCTCCAGCAGGAAATCCAGCAGGCGCTGGAATCCAACCCCATGCTGGAAACCTCAGAGGACGATGAGCACGCGGAAGGCGACGAGCACGAAGAGCACGAGCACAGTGACGCTTCCAGCTCTGAGGCCAACCAGGACGACAGCCACCAGGACGCGAGCCCGGACTGGGACGAAACCGAGAACGGCCCTGACTGGTCGTCCGAGAACGATATTCCGGACAACATTCCCGATGATCTGCCAGTGGATACCGCCTGGGACGACATCTACCAGTCTGCCCCGGCTCCGGCCAGCAAAGGCGAAGACGAGCACGAATCGGATTTCGAAACCCGGAACTCGCCTACCGAAACCCTGCAGGATCACCTCGAGTGGCAGCTGAACCTGACGCCTCTGAGCGAGCGGGATCAGGCCATTGCCCACGCACTGCTGGATGCTGTGGATGAACGCGGCTACCTGACGTCTGACATTGAGGACATTCACGCAGGCCTGCTGGACGAAACCGAAGAAGACCCGTTGGAACTGGACGAAGTGGAAGCGGTACTCCACCGCCTGCAACACTTCGACCCGCCCGGCGTGTTCGCTCGGGATCTCCAGGAATGCCTGCTGATTCAGCTCAACCAGCTGCCACCGGATACCCCCTGGCTGCGCCAGGCGAGACTGGTGGTTACCCAGTTCCTGCATCTGCTTGGCAACCGGGACTACGCACAGCTGTTGCGCCGCAGCCGGCTCAAGGAAGACCAGCTGAAACAGGTACTGGCCCTGATCACCAGCCTGAACCCGCGCCCTGGCGATGTCGTGGACCGGGCCGAACCGGATTACGTTATCCCGGACGTCATCGTACGCAAACACGAAGGCCGATGGCGGGTTGAACTCAACCCGGAAATCGCTCCGCGTATCCGGGTGAATGCCAGCTACGCGTCACTGATCCGCCGGGCTGACAGCAGTGCCGATAACACCTACCTGCGCGACCAGCTGCAAGAAGCGAAATGGTTTATCAAGAGCCTGCAAAGCCGGAATGAAACCCTGCTGAAAGTGGCCACCCGCATCGTTGAACACCAGCAAGGGTTCCTGGATCAGGGCGAAGAAGCCATGAAGCCTCTGATCCTGTCTGACATTGCCCAGGCGGTGGAAATGCACGAGTCCACGATTTCCCGGGTTACCACCCAGAAGTACATGCACACGCCCCGCGGTATTTTCGAGCTGAAGTACTTTTTCTCCAGCCACGTCAGCACCGCCGAGGGCGGCGAATGCTCGTCTACAGCCATCCGGGCGATGATCAAGAAGCTGATTGCCGAGGAAACCCCGAAAAAGCCATTGAGCGATAGCAAAATTGCAGCCATGCTAGGGGAACAGGGAATCAACGTGGCGCGGCGTACCGTCGCCAAATACCGGGAGGCCATGCATATTCCTCCCTCGAACGAACGAAAACGCCTGGTTTAAACTTTCGCCGGTGCAAGATGCACTGGCATGCAAGCCGGCAAGCACGCCGGCAGTATGACAACAGGAGACGCCTATGCAACTCAACATTTCAGGCCATCACGTAGAACTGACTCCCGCTCTGAAGGATTACGTCAACACCAAGTTCGAGAAGCTGGAGCGTCACTTCGACCATATCAGTAACTGCCAGGTCACCCTGGAGGTCGAGAAGGTGCGCCAGATGGCGGAAGCCACGCTGCACGTGATTGGTGGTGAGATTCACGCAAAGGCAGAAAATGAGGACATGTACGCCGCAATCGACGCTCTGGTCGACAAGCTGGACCGTCAGATCCTCAAGCACAAGGAAAAGAACGTAGACCGGATGCACGGTAACGGCGGTCGCTGAAGCGCGAACCTTACCGGGTGTTTCATGAAACGAGCTGCGGCGGGGCTAACCGGCCGCAGCCTTTTTTTTACGGACATGCAGTCGATCCATGAGCGAGCCATCCCTGACCATCGACAATATTCTTGCCCCTGAACTGACCCTGTGTAAGGTGCCGGCCTCAAGCAAGAAACGTGTGCTGGAGTTCATCGCTGAACGGATTCACTTTCAGGATGAAATCCTCAGCGACACCCAGATCTTCAACAATCTGGTCTCCCGCGAACGGCTGGGTAGCACCGGTATCGGCGAGGGTATTGCCATCCCCCACTGCCGACTGGAAGGCCTGGACCGGGTCATCGGCGTGCTGATGACTCTGGAGGAGCCGGTAGACTTTGATGCTATCGATAACCAGCCGGTAGATCTGGTGTTTGCACTGATCGTCCCCAAAGAAGCCACCAGTGAACACCTGGAGTTACTGAGCCAGCTGGCGGAGCGCTTCAATGACAGCACCTTCTGCGCCCGGCTGCGCCAGTGTGAAGATGCCGCGAACCTTTACCAGCGTATGGCGGAGAGTAATCACTGAGATCAGCCTGATATCTGGACAGGCTGCCAGGCAGATTGAAGGAGAAACAGTCCCATGAAGCTGATTATCGTCAGTGGCCGATCCGGTTCCGGCAAGAGTACGGCTCTGCATGTGCTGGAAGACCTGGGATTCTACTGCATCGACAACCTGCCCATTGGCTTGCTGTTCCCGCTGACCCGAGAGGCGGCCACCCAGGAAGCGCCCGGCCGGCTGAAAAAAATGGCCGTGAGTATTGATGCCCGTAACCTGTCCGCCGAGCTGGCCAATTTTGAAACCATCTACCAGCAACTGAAGCAGACCGGTGTCGAGGTTGAAATCATATTCCTGGATGCCGACGAACAGTCACTGCTGCAGCGCTTTCACGCAACCCGCCGCAAGCATCCGCTGAGCGATGACAAGACGTCTCTGCGGGAGGCAATCACCAACGAAAAGCAATTACTGGAACCCCTGTCAAAGCTGGCCGATCTTTACGTCAACACGACCGGGCTCTCCATGTATGAGCTACGCGACATGATCAAGCAGCGCGTGGCCGGCCGCAAGGATCAGGAACTGGCACTGCTGTTCCAGTCCTTTGGCTTCAAACATGGCGTGCCGGTGGATTCAGACTACGTCTTCGACGTCCGCTGCCTGCCCAATCCATACTGGGACACCAGCCTGCGCAAGCACACCGGCGTTGATCAGCCGGTCATCGAATTTCTTGAACGGGAACCGCTGACACGTCAGATGGTGGATGACGTCACGGGCTTCCTGAATACCTGGCTGCCCTCGTTTGCCGACAGCAATCGTAGCTACATGACCATTTCCATCGGTTGCACCGGTGGCCAGCACCGCTCCGTTTATGTGTGTGAGCAGCTCGGACGCTATTTCCGCGACAATTACCGCAATGTGCAGGTGCGCCACACCGAACTGCCACACCTTCAAGCCCGGGGAGAAATCTGAGCGCCTATGATTTGCCGCCCCATCACCATCATCAACAAACTCGGCCTGCATGCGCGGGCCACGGCGAAGCTTGTGGCCACCGCATCAGACTTTGACAGCAAGGTGCGAATCCGCGGCAAAGGCCGGGACGTAGACGCCAAGAACATCATGCAGGTGATGATGCTGGCCGCCAGCCAGGGCACCGAAGTGGAACTGGTTGCCGATGGCCCGGACGAACAGGATGCCATCGACGCGCTGGCTGCCCTGATCAACGATTATTTTGGTGAAGGGGAATAACCTCCGGTTTCGTCATTCACCTACAATCCTTTCTCACGTGTGCCACCTAACTCCGCTATAATGCAAAGGTTTTCTGATCGCAGGTGGTTCAATGACCGACATTCTGGAAAAAAGCCAGGCCCGCCAACGCCTTCGCTCACTCAGTGAAGCGCTGGACAGTGGTGCCCTCAAGCAGGTGGCCCGCATTCTGAATGGCGGTCTGAGCCCCAGCGATATTGCTCACCTTCTGGAATCCTCGCCACCACGCCAACGGGCCCTGCTCTGGAACCTGGTCGACAAGCAGCTGGAAGGGGAAGTCCTCCAGTACCTTGGCGACGATATTCGTAGCTACTTCCTGAGCCAGCTGAACGCGCAGGAGCTGGCGGACATTCTGGAAGATTTCGAGTCGGATGACCTGGCCGACTTGCTTCAGCAATTGCCGGACACGGTGATCCAGGAAGTCCTGGACACCATGGACGAGCAAGACCGTCAGCGGGTAGAGGAAGTCCTCGCTTACCCGGAGGACACTGCTGGCGGCCTGATGAACACCGACACCATCACGGTGCGGCCGGACATCAGCATCGACGTTGTGTTGCGCTACCTGCGCCGTCACCGCAGCCTGCCCCCGATGACCGACAGCCTGATTGTGGTCAGCCGTCGGGACGAGTTTATCGGCATGCTGCCCATTACCCGGATGCTGGTATCCAATCCCGCGGCTACCGTTCGGGAAGTGATGGACACAGACATTGAACCCATTCCCGTGTCGCTGTCCGATACCAAGGTCGCCACTCTGTTCGAACGCTACGACCTGATTTCTGCCCCTGTGGTGGATGAGACCAACAAGCTGCTGGGCCGGATCACCATCGATGACGTGGTCGACGTTATCCGTGAGGACGCAGACCATTCCCTGATGAGTATGGCTGGTCTGGATGAAGACGAGGACACCTTTGCCCCGGTGATGAAGACCACCCGCCGGCGCGCGGTCTGGCTGGGCATTAATCTGATCACGGCCTTTACCGCATCGGCCGTGATTGGACTGTTTGAAGACACTATTGCCAAAGTCGTTGCACTGGCCGTACTGATGCCAATTGTGGCCAGCATGGGCGGCATTGCCGGTAGCCAGACTCTGACCCTGGTAATCCGGGGCATGGCCGTTGGCCAGATCAGCGGCGCCAACGTGGGCTGGCTGCTGAACCGTGAGTTTCTGTCCGGAGTGCTGAACGGCCTGCTGTGGGCGGTGGTGGTTGCCACCGCCGCGGTGGTCTGGTTCCAGGACTGGCTGATTGGCGCCATCATCGCAGCGGCACTGGTGATTAACCTGGTGGCGGCGGCGCTGGTGGGCACCGTCTTACCACTGTTCCTGAAATCCCGGAACATTGACCCGGCCCTGGCCGGCAGTGTGATACTCACCACCGTAACCGACGTTGTCGGCTTCATGGCCTTCCTGGGACTGGCCACCATTTTCTATGCCTGAGCAACCTGTGACCTACCATGACTGACCAATTTGACGACGAATTCCAGGACGACCTTGGCCCCAGCAAATCGCAGCTGAAGCGCGAAATGCACGCGCTTCAGGATCTGGGCAAACGCATGCTGGACCTGAACGACGAACAGCTGGCCACCCTGAGCATCAGCGAGACCCTGAAAGCGGCGATCATTGAATCACGCCGGATTCCCCAGCGTGAGGCCCGCCGGCGACACTTGCAGTACATTGGTAAGGTGTTGCGCCAGGAGGACGACCCCGAAGCTATTGGCCGTGCCATCGACGCCTTCCACGCTGGCAGCGAAGAGCATACCCGCCGACACCATCTGGCCGAGCGCTGGCGCGACCGGATGATTTCCGAAGGTGACAAGGTGGTAGGAGAGTTTATTGATTACTGCCCTTCGGCCGATGTACAGCACCTGCGCAATCTGGTGCGCAATGCCCGCAAGGAAGTCGAAAAAGGCAAGAATACCGGCCAGGCCCGAAAGCTGTTCCGGGCTCTGCGGGAATGGATCGACGACGCCGAGCAGTAATCAGAGCCGCCGGTGCTCCCACACGGGCATACGGCTTCGCAACTGATGCAGTTGCTCCAGGTCCAGATTGGCGCAAGCCATGCCCGGACCTTCGTCGAACTCACTGACGATCTTACCCCAGGGATCGCAGATCAGGCTGTGGCCATAGGTTCTTCGCCGGCTACTGTTCTGCCCCCCTTGCCCCGGCGCCACCACCCAGACCTGGTTTTCAATGGCGCGGGCGCGTATCAGGGCGTGCCAATGGGCATTGCCCGTCTGCCAGGTAAAGGCGCTGGGCAGGCAGACCCATTCGGCGCCCTGCTCTCTCAAGGCCCGGAACAGTTCTGGAAAGCGAAGGTCGTAACAGATCGCCAACCCCAGTCGTCCGGCCGGCGTATCCACCGTAATCGCCTGATCACCGGGCTCAAAGGTATCCGATTCCCGATACTGGCCGTGGGCGTCTTCAACCATGGCGTCAAACAGGTGAATCTTGTCGTAGCGGGCCACTTCTTCGCCATGATCGTTGTACACCAGACAGGTGGCGCGTACCCGGTCTGTTATCACTGAACCATCTCGCCGACTGGCCAACGGCAGGGAACCGCCGACAATCCAGAGCCCCAATGACCGGGCCTGCTCGGCCAGAAAGCGACGGATAACAGGCTCACTACCCGCCTCCCGGCGGCCGCACTCCAGCATCTGCGCGGTGGCCAGAACGGCGAAGTTCTCGGGCAACACCGCCACCTTCGCCCCTGCGCCTGCCGCTTCAGCCAGCAGTCTGCGGGCCTCTTCAAGGTTGGCATCGATGTCATGGGTACTGACCATTTGTATTGCCGCGACCTGAACCATCATGGCCTCCTTACTCACCGGTATCGAACACGCCCCGCAGATCCACTTCCGGATTGCTCCAGGTTCCTGTGACACTGTACGTCGCACTGGTCAGTTTGCTCAACGGGTCGCCCAGAATTTTATCGAGCACGAACAAGGCGCCGCCGATGGGGGCGCTCGCCCCCATCAGTATGGCAGCCAGGGGCAGATTCTGTGTCACGGGTAGCACTAGGACCAGGCGCATATCCAACGTTTCTTCGGCCATGTTGGTATTGCCACTGAGTTTGAACGCGCCGGACGGACCCACCAGTTGCAGTTCCGGATCCATGGTCACCAGGCCATTTATGATGTTGGCTTTACCGGAAATGGCGTCAAAGGCGACGCCCCGTTCGTACAGATCCGAGAAATCCAGCCGCAACCTGCGCCAGAGCGTATCGGTGTTCAGCAGGTTGAAAATCCGGAACAATTGCGCCGAATTGCTCTGCTCCATGATCATGCCGTCGTCCAGGCGGGCACTGACCGTGCCGCTTATCTTGCTGAGAGAAATGTTATTCGGGCTTCCAGGCCAATCCAGATCCAGTTCAACCGCCGTTTCTTCGTTGGTCATCGGAATGGTGCTGCCAGTCAGCGCTTCCAGATCCTTAAGGGCCCCGCCCTCCAGCTTACCAGTAAACCGGGTGGTTTCCCGATCGTCTACAATGCTCCAGGTCATATCGCCGGACAACACCAGGGATCCAAGCCGGCCTTCCACCTCCTGCACACGCAACCGATAGGGTTCAGGGCGCAGCTTGAAACGCCAGCTTCCCGCAGACTCGCCATCCAGCCGGAGATCCGAGATTCTGGCATCAATGTCGGGCCAATTTCCCATATCCAGCTCCCTGAACGCCTGCAACTGCTCCTCAAGAGTCAGAAATTCGTTGTCCTGCTCTGCGGCACTGGTCTCCCGTACCAGGCGCAGGGTTGCAAAGTCGGCCTCTACCGTGCCCCCTTCCCTGGGTAACACCACCCTGCCCTGGGCCCGATCCGAGTCGGTGTGAACGACCCACCGGTCTTCCAGCTCAAGCGCATCAATGGCGATATTGGTCAGATGGTGAGCGCCCAGATTCAAATGTTCGAAGACCAGCTCGAAGCCCGTCTCCTTAAAACGGAGTTCAGCGTCCAGACGATCCTGCCATTGCGCAGCGATCGCCACGCCTTCGCTCTGGAACGGATCAACCCGGACCGACAGGGGGGTTCGCTCGCGCGCGGTCTTTGCCAGTGGTTTGGGCCAATCCACCTGCAGACCTTCAAGGTCTGAAAACAGGGAAATCACCGGCTCGCTGGCACCGCCTAATTCCAGCTCTGCGGTGTAGACAAGCTCTCCGGAAAGCCCGCGCGCCGCATCGTTAGCCAGGCCAAAGGCCGCCAGGGAGCCTGGCAGCTTCAGACCACCTTGCTGGCGTATCAGCATGGCATCGCCGGCCTCCGCGGTGGAAAAAACGACACTGACCGGTTGATCGAAAAAACGGGCAGTGACCGGTGGCCCGGAAAATCCATCAACACTGTCGTAAGTCAGGTCAGCCCGAATATTCTGCCAGCGAAGTCCCGCATCCGGTAATTGGAATCCGGCATTGTCGGTTTTTACCTGCGCCGTAACCCGGGTGTCCTGCCCTTGCGATAGCGGTAGCTCCAGCCCAAGACTCAGCTCAAACTCCCCGTCATAACGGGCACGGGTGTTACCGTATCCCAACAATTCCCCCAACGGAGTATTGGCCAGCCACCAGGGTATTCTCTCTGCCGGAACCGTCGACACTGCATCTACGCGCACCAGCGTGCCAGCTTCCCCATCTCCGGGAAGGACGTGAACACTGGCGTTTTCCAGCTCCAACCCACCGATCTCGCCCCGAGCGAGCATTACCCGCGTGTCGGCATTCTGGATCTCGACCCGCCCGCTGGCCTGCTCCACAGCGGGCCAGCGCTGGTCGTATCGAATCGTGGCGTTATCGAATTCATACCACATGGAGGAAACAAACGATCCAGACGGCGCGGAGGAATCAATACGGCCGTGGCCATAGTACTGCCCCCGGATACCGGCCTCCGGAATACTGTTGGTGAGCCATTCATAAAGCCCGTCGCCCACAGCATTCGCCGGCACGAAATCCGCCAGCATATCGGCATTGCCGCCTTCTACGCCGACGCTCAAACCAAGATTGTCCTCCCCGAATCGATCCAGCCGCAGGTCAAACGCGCCGCTTAACCGGGTATCTGAGCGATAGATAAACTCCAGATCATCGGAGAATACCCTGGTGATCCCTCCTTCCAGGGTCCAGGCGACGGTTCCGGATAGGGAGTCCAGCGTCCAGTCAGTGTTGAACAACTGCGGAAAGCCCAGCATGACGGGTTCTGGTGTATCCAGGGTCACCCTGCCACTGTCTGAATTCATCTGGATAAAGCCATATAGCCCCTCGGCGCGGGGGGCGCCAGACCAGGCCCGCACCCCGAACTCCCGCAATCTGGCACTTAACGAGAACCGGGAGCCCTGCTCTGGCAGAGTAAACAACATATCGTCCAGAAAACCCGCAGGCTGGTAATGCTCCAGCGCCTCACTGGCAGCATCCGGCAGCAGCTCCAGGGCCTGAACCAATCGCCGCAAAGGCTTGAGCGGCAGTGAGTCTGCCACCAGCTTGAGCTCATTCTGACCGTCCTCGATGCGAACACTGAACGGCAGAACCTGATCGCCAATCCAGTCCCAGCGAAGCTTCTGCAAACGTAGGGCCTCCCCCCGCCGCCAACCGAAGTGAGCCTGGATATCTTCAAGAGGCGCCAGCGATTCACGGTTAACACCTAACTGAAGATAGGGAGTGCGAACCTGACCCTGAACCTGCTGCAGCTCGCCATCCTCAAAGCTTAACCAGGCACTGCCCCCCAGATCGAAGCCTTCAACGCGTATGCCCCGCCAGTTCAGATCATCAATCAGGCCGTCGAACAGTCGACCGGAATCCACATCCAGGTAGAGTTGACCGGTAAACTCACCCCTGAAAAACCGCTGCCCTACCAGAGCAAAACTGGCCAGCTGTGTGGTTGTACCACTCTGCATGGCCCGGCCTGCGGCCTGGAACAAGCCGCCCTGGTAGGACAGATCAAGCTGAGGAATATCCAGAAAACGAAGGTTCTGTCGGCTTGGGCCCAGCGCCAGGCTGACCCGTGTCACCCGGACTTCCGGATCCGACAACCAGCGGCCTGCCAGGCGAATCCATTCCTGAAGTTCCGGCGCACCCGGCTCGGCCAGCTCCACAATCTCTTCCACCGGATTGATAAATGGATCCTCGGTAGGGCGAACCACCGTTAACGCCAGACCGTCAGCGTCAAAATTGCGGAACACCAGGCGGAAGCGGAACAGGGAGGCAAAAAAATCGAGCCGCAATTCCAGGTGCTCAAGTTCTGCGGCTATGCGGTCTGAATCCGGGGAATTGATGGTGATATCTTTGGCGGTAATGGAGGGATCCAGCCAATACCATTGGGAGGATAAACGGCCAACAGACACATCCAGGCCTGTGGCTTCGGAGAGCGAAGCCGCCAGTTCATCAGAAAAGCTGTTGATATTGGAGGTGAGCTGGCGACCGACACCAACATAGAGTGCGAATAACACCAGCAGCGTCAGGATGGACCACCAGACCACACTGGCAAAAACCGCCAACCCGCGGGCAACCAGACCGCGCTCATCCTCGGCTGGTTGCGAACTGTCCGGCTCGCGGATCGACATAAGACTCAGCTCCCTGCAACGCCCTGCTGCTCAGGTGTCAGAGCAAAACAACGTCGTACTGTTCCTGGCTGTAGAAAGGCTCAACCTGGAAGCGAATGGTTTTACTGATAAAGGTTTCAAGGTCCGCAACGTTGTCTGACTCTTCATCCAGCAGGCGGTCCACCACCTTCTGGGACGCCATCACCAGGTAATTCTCCGCCTCATAGGCACGGTTAACGCGCAGGATTTCCCGGAAGATTTCGTAGCACACGGTTTCGGCGGTTTTCAGGAATCCCCGGCCGTCACAGATCGGACACGGCTCGCACAGAACCTGACCCAGGCTTTCGGTGGTGCGTTTTCGGGTCATCTCCACAAGTCCCAGCTCGGAAACGCCGGTGATCTTGGTTTTGGCGTGATCCCGTTCCAGCATTTTCTCCAGCATCCGGTGCACCTGGCGCTGGTGTTCGGGATCTTCCATGTCGATAAAGTCGATGATGATGATCCCGCCCAGATTCCGCAGCCGAAGCTGACGACTGATCGCCCGGGCGGCTTCCAGATTGGTTTTGAAGATGGTCTCTTCCAGATTGCGGTGGCCCACAAAGGCACCGGTGTTGATGTCGATGGTCGTCATCGCTTCGGTCTGATCGATGATCACATAGCCACCGGATTTGAGCTGCACCTTGCGGCTCAGGGCTTTCTGGATTTCATCTTCAACCGAATACAGGTCAAAGATAGGCCGCTCACCGGGGTAGTACTCCACCTTGTCGGCAAACTCAGTGACGAACTCTTTGACAAACTCCATTACCCGCTGATAGCTCTCGCGACTATCAATACGCACTTTTTCAGTTTGCGGTCGGATCAGATCCCGGATGGTGCGAATAAACAACGGCAAATCCTGATAGACCACTGAGGGTGCCGGCGCTTTGGCAATGCGCTCCTGGATCGACTGGCTTAGCCGGTGCAGGTAGGTCATATCAGCAATCAGATCTTCGGCCGAGGCAGCCTCCGCCGCGGTGCGGATGATATAGCCACCCTGCACATCATCATGTTCCGCTGCGCCTTCCTCGATCAGGGATTTCAGCCGCGCGCGCTCATTATCATCTTCAATGCGCTGGGAAATCCCGACATGGCAAACGCCTGGCATGAACACCAGATAACGGGAGGGAATGGAAAGCTGGGTGGTGAGTCGCGCACCCTTGGTACCAATCGGGTCCTTGGTTACCTGCACCACCAGGGACTGCCCCTCCCGCAACAGGGTACGGATATCCGGCACGGTCCGGGGGGCGTCTGACGGTTCGTCGCCTGATGTCTGGCCACTGACGACGTCGGACGCATGAATGAAAGCCGCCCGTTCCAGGCCGATGTCCACGAACGCGGCTTCCATGCCGGGCAGCACCCGAACGACCTTGCCCTTGTAGATGTTGCCGACAATCCCCTTGCGACTGGTGCGCTCGATATAGGCTTCCTGCAACATGCCGTTTTCAACGAGGGCGACCCGGGTTTCCACCGGAGTCACGTTGATCAGGATCTCTTCACTCATGCTTGGCCCTCCTTACTGCATGGCCAGTGGCGCCAGACAGGGTCGCCGGCATCTGCCAATAACTCTGCGGTTTCCTGCAGGGGCAAACCCACCACAGCGCTGTAGCTGCCCTTGAGTTCCCGAACAAAGATACCACCACGTCCCTGAATTCCGTAGCTTCCTGCCTTGTCCATGGGTTCACCGGTGGCGACGTAGGCGACAATTTCGGCTTCTGAGAGCTCCCGAAAGCTGACATCGGTGACCACCACCAATGACCGACACTTCTGATCCTGGGCCAGAGCGATCGCGGTCATCACCTGATGGGTTCTTCCAGATAACCGGCGCAACATCTCACAAGCCTGAGTATCGGACTCCGGTTTCCCAAGAATCTCTCCGTCTACAACAACAGAGGTGTCAGACCCCAGTACCCAGGCACCCGGGGCCTCACCGGCAACACAAGAGGCTTTCTCCCGGGCCAGGCGCTCAACATAGTGCTGAGCCGCTTCACCCGGTTGCGGAGTCTCGTCTATCTCGGCAGGCGCCACCTGAAAGTCAGCACCGATCTGTCTCAGCAACTCAGCGCGGCGCGGTGATGCCGAGGCCAGAATGAGGCAGCTCATACAGTTATCCCAGTTTACGGTTGATTGTGTCCAGTACGCCACTGACCACAGGCCAGGCCAGAGCGCTCGTCAAGGCTGGCCACAAGTAGCTGAAACCGGCGCTTTCAGCACCCAGTAACTGTTTCACGAAATGCACCAGCATCTGGTTGATGCCCAATAACAGAAACACCATCAGGCACTGCTGAGGCAGCGGATACATCCGCAACCGCTGGTGAATGGTCAGCACCAGAAAGGCGATCAGGGCCATGCCCATGGCATTCACGCCCAGCGGGGTAGACTCGAGAATATCCAGTAACAACCCCAGGCACCAGGCCATCAAAATGCCAAACTGGGCCGGGGCGCGGAAGGTCCAGTAGAAGACAATCAGTCCGAGCCACTCCGGGCGAAACTGAAACCAGTCCACCGGAAACAGGGAGATACTCAGCACCAACGATAACACCACGGTGATGGCGAACAGCGGATAACTGATGACAGACAACATCAGTTTGCCTCCTCGTTATCCGGGGCCGTCTGCCCATTTTCGGGCACCGAGCGCTCTTCCGGCTGAAACACGATCAGCACCAGCCGACTCTGGTTGAGGCGGGCTTTCGGCGCGGCCTGAATGGTCACAAAAGGCTCCCCCGGCTCTTTGACGATGGAACTGACCTCTGCCACCGGGTAGCCTCGGGGGAATCGCCCGCCAAGACCGGAACTGACCAGCATGTCGCCCTCGCGGATGTCAGCAGTATCCGGTACGTGAACCAGATCCAGCTCATCGGTTTCGCCGTTACCCAGCAAAATCGAACGCAGACCATTACGCACCACCTCAACGGGAACGGCGTGACTGCTGTCGGACACCAGGAGGACACGGGAGGTGAACTGGCTGGTCTGGATCACCTGGCCCATCAGGCCCTCTGCGTCCAGTACCGCCTGACCGGTCGTGACACCATCACTCTCGCCCTTGTTAATGATGATCTCGTGGGAGAACGGATCCGGGGAGACCCCCACCACTTCGCCCACAATGACCCGGTCATCCAGTACTTCGGAAGAATTCAGCAGCCGGCGCAGCTCGTTATTCTCCGACGCCAGAGCCGCGTACTTGAGAGCACGGCGTTCCAGAATCAGCAGGCGGGTTTTGAGCTCTTCGTTCTCCTGCTGCAGATCATCGCGGCTGACAAACAGGCCGGAAAACCAGTCGGCAAAGGAATATGGGGCATTGCCAAGCCAGTACACCGGAGCCAGCCCGGTGGCGAGAGTGCTGCGGACGGTGGTGAGCTTGTCAAAACGGGCATCGGCAGCGATTAACGCTGCCGATAACAGAACGACGAGAAACAGCCGGAAACCGGGTACCGGCCCCTGGACGAATATGGTCTTAATGGCTTAGCCCTCCCACGGGGTTACCCCTCCTGGGAGAACATTCCGATGCCACCGCGATCAATCACTTCCAGGGCTTTACCGCCGCCACGGGCTACGCAGGTCAGCGGATCTTCCGCAATAATGACCGGCAGGCCGGTCTCTTCGCTGATGAGCTTGTCCAGGCCCCGCAGCAGCGCACCGCCACCGGTCAGCACAATGCCGCGCTCAGCAATGTCGGAGGCCAGTTCAGGCGGAGACTGCTCCAGGGCGCTCTTCACGGTCTGGACGATCTGGGCCAGGGATTCCTGAAGCGCGTCGAGAATTTCTTCGCTGTTCAGGGTAAAGGCCCGGGGCACACCTTCAGCCAGGTTGCGACCACGAACGTCGATTTCTCGCACTTCCAGGCCTTCATAGGCACAGCCGATTTCATGCTTGATACGCTCGGCTGTGGAATCGCCGATCAGGCTGCCGTAGTTGCGACGGACGTAAGTAACGATGGCTTCGTCGAACTTGTCGCCACCAACCCGGACGGATTCGGCATAGACGATGCCATTCAGGGAGATAATCGCGATCTCGGTGGTACCGCCACCGATGTCGACAATCATGGAGCCGCTGGCTTCTTCCACCGGCAGGCCGGCACCAATGGCGGCCGCCATGGGTTCTTCGATCAGGAACACCTCGCGGGCGCCTGCACCCAGGGCCGATTCGCGGATGGCCTTGCGCTCTACCTGGGTAGATTTGCTGGGCACACACACGAGTACGCGGGGACTCGGGGTAATGAAACTGTTTTCGTGCACTTTGTGAATAAAGTGCTGGAGCATTTTTTCGGTCACGACGAAGTCGGCGATCACACCATCTTTCATGGGACGGATGGCGGTAATATTGCCCGGGGTGCGGCCCAACATGCGTTTGGCTTCGGACCCGACGGCAGCGACCATTTTCTGGGAGTTATTGGTGCGGATGGCCACGACAGAGGGTTCGTTAAGTACAATGCCGCGTTCGCGCACGTAGATAAGGGTGTTGGCGGTGCCCAGGTCGATGGACAGGTCGCTTGAGAATAAGCCTCGGAGTCTTTTGATTAACATTCGTGTTGTTTCAACCTGAGAGTTGCGGTTGCAGAAAAGAATGCGGCAACTTTAGCAGTGAGCACCTACTCAGGCAAGGCGCCATCGGGGCTTCGGGGCTTACCATTCTCACATTTTATGGCTTTAGACGGGGCCAATGTTGCGTGGGATTCTGCTAATATGTCTCGCTTATTTTCTCTGGGTGCAAGGATGCCTTGGGGAACTGCTTTCCAAAAAACGCTCCTTCGGCACATCCATGTGGCGCTTCTGCTCCGCCATCCATGGCTCCGCAAATTTTTGGAAAGCAGTTCCCCAAGGCATCTCCGGACGGCAGAGTGGCACTAAACTCAGGCCAGTACAGTCATCCGGACATCACTGCATTAAATTGTTTTCACACACGCTTTTTGGAGGCAACGTGAGCATTTCCCGCGAGGACATCGAGAAAGTTGCCGTGCTCGCCCGCATCAAAGTGGACGGCGAGCAGGTTTCGGCTCTGGAAAAGGATCTGGGCAATATTCTGGATCTGGTGGATCAGTTGAGTGCCGCGGATACCGATTCGGTGGAGCCCATGGCCCATCCGCTGGATGCGGTGCAGAAGCTGCGGCCGGATGTGGTTACCGAGACCAATCAGCGGGAGGCGTTCCAGGCGATTGCGCCGGCTACCGAGGATGGGTTGTATCTGGTGCCCAGGGTTATCGAGTGATTTGGTCGTCCATCAGAGATTTCGGGATTTATCATGCATAACAAGTCTGTAGCAGAGCTTTCCAGAGAGCTGGAGAGTGGCAGGATTTCGAGTGTGGAGCTGACGCAGCAGTTCCTGGACCGTCTGAAGACAGAAGACGGCAAGTACAACAGCTTTATTACCATCTCCGAAGAGCAGGCATTGGCCGAGGCCAGGGCTGCAGACGAGATGCGGGCGGCGGGTAAGGCCACGGTGTGGACCGGGGTGCCCTTTGCTCACAAGGATATCTTCTGCACCAGCGGCATTCGCACCAGTTGCGGTTCGAAAATGCTGGATAATTTTGTGCCTCCCTACGACGCGACGGTAACGGCTAACTTCAAGGCGGCTGGCGCGGTGTGCCTTGGCAAGACCAACATGGACGAGTTCGCCATGGGCTCGTCTAACGAGTCCAGTTTTTATGGCGCCGTGACCAACCCCTGGGGACTGTCCGGTGGTGACAAGCGGGTACCAGGTGGTTCATCCGGTGGTTCTGCGGCTGCGGTAGCGGCACGACTGGTGCCGGCGGCGACGGGCACGGATACCGGTGGCTCAATCCGTCAGCCGGCGGCATTGTGCGGCATCACCGGTTTGAAGCCGACCTATGGCCGGGTATCCCGATACGGGATGATTGCCTTTGCCTCTTCCCTGGATCAGGGCGGGCCGATGGCGCGCACGGCAGAAGATGCCGCGCTGATGTTGAATGTGATGGCGGGGCACGATCCGAAGGACTCCACCTGCATTGACCGGGAAGTACCGGATTACACGGCCACCCTGAACGAGCCGCTGAAGGGCCTGAAGATTGGCCTGCCGAAGGAATACTTCAGTGACCAGCTGGCTCCGGCTATGGAAGAGCAGGTTCGTAACGCCATTCGCGAGTATGAAAAGCTGGGCGCGACGGTGAAGGAGGTTTCCTTGCCAAACGCGAAGCTGGCCATCGCAGCGTATTACGTGATCGCTCCGGCGGAGGCGTCCGCCAACCTGTCCCGGTTTGACGGCGTGCGCTATGGCTACCGCTGCGAAGCCCCGAAAGACCTGATGGACATGTACACCCGCACCCGGGCGGAAGGCTTCGGCAACGAGGTGAAGCGCCGGATTCTGGTGGGTTCCTATGCCCTGTCCGCCGGTTATTTCGATGCCTATTACCTGAAGGCCCAGAAGGTGCGCCGCCTGATCCAGCAGGATTTCATCAATGCGTTCAAGGAAGTGGACGTGCTGATGAGCCCGGTGTCGCCAACGCCGGCGTTCAAGCAGGGCGAGAAGAACACCGATCCGGTGTCCATGTACCTGGAAGACGTGTTCACCATCGCCATTAACCTTGCAGGCATTCCGGCCATGTCGGTTCCGGCCGGGTTTGTCGACGGCTTGCCGGTGGGGCTGCAGATTATCGGGGATTACTTCTCCGAAGCGCGCCTGCTGAACGCCGCCCATCAGTTCCAGCAGGTGACCGACTGGCACCAGCGTGAACCTCAATAAGCCCGGATTAGGAGACGAACACATGCAGTGGGATATCGTGATCGGGCTGGAAATTCACGTTCAGCTCGCCACCCAGACCAAGATTTTCTCCGGCTCCAGCACCGCTTACGGTGCCGAGCCCAACACCCAGGCCAACGCGGTTGACCTGGCGATGCCCGGCACCCTGCCGGTACCCAACGAACAGGCGTTCCGCTACGCGGTGATGTTCGGCCTGGCCACCAACGCAGAAATCGGCCGTCGCTCGGTGTTCGAGCGCAAGAACTACTTCTACCCGGACCTGCCCAAGGGCTACCAGACCACCCAGCTGGCCCAGCCCATCGTTGGCCCCGGCTATGTCGACATCGACCTGGCCGATGGCAGCACCAAGCGCGTGCGCATTCACCACGCCCACCTGGAAGAAGACGCCGGCAAATCCCTGCACGAGGATTATCATGGCATGACCGGCATCGACCTGAACCGCGCCGGCACGCCGCTGATTGAGGTGGTGACCGAGCCGGATATGACCAGCGCCGAGGAAGCCGTGGCTTTTGCCAAAAAGCTGCACAGCATTGTTACCTCGCTGGGTATCTGCGACGGCGATATGTCCCAGGGTTCCATGCGCTTTGACGTCAACATCTCTCTGAAGCCAAAAGGCTCCGACACCCTGGGCACCCGCACCGAGACCAAGAACCTGAACTCGTTCCGGTTCATGGAACAGGCCATCGCCCACGAGGTGGAGCGGCAGATGGATATCCTGGAAGACGGTGGCGTGATTGTGCAGGAAACCCGCCTGTACAACGGTGACCGGGACGAGTCCCGCTCGATGCGCACCAAGGAAGAAGCCAACGACTATCGCTACTTCCCCTGCCCGGACCTGTTGCCGGTGGAAATCGACGATGCCTTCATCGAAGACGCCCGCAGCCGCCTGCCGGAACTGCCGGACGCTCGCAGGGCGCGTTTCAAGGAGCAATACGGCCTGAACGACTATGACGCTGGCATCCTGTCTGCCGACGCCAAACTGGCTGCATTCTTCGAAGAAACCGTGGAACACGGCAAAGATGCCAAGCTGGCCGCCAACTGGATTCAAGGCGAGTTCTCCGCGCGCCTGAATGCGGAGGAGAAGTCCGTCGCCGAGGCGCCGATTACCGGCGCACAACTGGGCGCCATGGTGACCCGCATCGCCGATAACACACTGTCCTCCGCCGGTGCCAAGAAGGTGTTCGAGGCGCTATGGACGGGCGAAAACAACGATGTCGATGCCATTATTGAAGCCAAGGGCCTGAAGCAGGTGTCGGATACCGGCGCCCTGGAATCCATGGTTGATGAGGTGCTGGCCGGCATGCCGGATCAGGTGGCTCAATACCAGAACGAGGAAGATCCGAAGAAGCGCAAGAAGATGCTTGGTGGCTTCATGGGGCCGCTGATGAAGGCTTCCAAGGGCCAGGGTAACCCCAAGCTGTTCAATGAGATTCTTGTTCGCAAGCTTGGCGGCTAGCATTGGCGTGGGCCATCTTGTTTTGGCCCTAGCCTTCGGATTGTGGGGAGGGGTGGGTTTGGAGCCCCTTCCCAAAAACCGCTACAAGCACATCCCTGTGCGCTTCTCTCCGGCCATCCATGGCCTCCGACATTTTTGGGAAGGGGCTCCAAACCCACCCTGCCAGACCTTTTTGCGATAGTTCGCTGACACGATGCCGACAGTCAGATCAAACGTGCCCAAAGGTCATGCTCATCGGCATGCTCTACGACAGCCTGCACAATCTGACCGGGAACGAGTTCGGTTTCATCGTTCAGGTAGACCATGCCATCAATCTCTGGCGCATCGGCCTTCGAGCGACCGATCGCACCCTCTTCATCAACTTCATCAATCAACACATCAATGGTACGACCGATTTTCGCCTGAAGACGCGCCGCTGAGATTTCTGCTTGCTTGGCCATAAAGCGAGCGAGGCGTTTCTCCTTCACCTCCTCGGGGACCGCACCTTCGAGCTCGTTCGCCGGCGCCCCTTCCACCGCGCTGTAAGTGAAGGCACCCACTCGATCCAGCTGAGCCTCGTCCAGCCAGTCCAGCAGGTACTGGAAGTCTTCCTCGGTTTCCCCCGGGAAACCAACGATGAAGGTGGAGCGAATGGTCAGTTCCGGGCAGATTTCCCGCCACTTCCTGATGCGCTCCAGAGTCTTGCTGTCATGGGCCGGGCGTTTCATGGCCTTGAGCACTTTCGGGCTGGCATGCTGGAACGGGATGTCCAGGTACGGCAGGATTTTGCCTTCGGCCATCAGCGGGATGACGTCATCCACATGGGGATAGGGATAGACATAGTGCAAACGCACCCAAACCCCCATCTCACCCAGGGCTTCACACAACGCCTGCATTTTTGTCTTTAACGGGCGCCCCTGCCAGAAACCGGTACGGTATTTGATGTCTACGCCGTAGGCGGAGGTGTCCTGAGAGATCACCAGAATTTCCTTTACTCCGGCATCCACCAATCGCTTGGCTTCGTCCATGACCTCGCCAATCGGGCGACTGACAAGGTCTCCCCGCATCGAGGGAATAATGCAGAAGGTACAGCGGTGATTACAGCCTTCCGAAATCTTCAGGTAGGCATAATGGCGCGGCGTCAGCTTGACGCCCTGAGGTGGCACCAGGTCCACAAACGGGTCATGCTCTATCTTCGGGGGCACATACTGGTGGACGGCACCCACCACTTCCTCGTAGGCCTGGGGGCCGGATACTGCGAGCACGCCCGGATGGGTTTCACGGATCCGGTCGGCCTCAACCCCCATGCAACCGGTGACGATGACTTTACCATTCTCACTGATTGCCTCACCAATGGCGTCCAGGGATTCCTGCTTGGCGGCATCTATAAAACCACAGGTGTTCACCACCACAATATCGGCGTCATCGTAGGTGGGCACCACATCGTAGCCGTCCAGGCGCAACTGGGTCAGGATACGTTCAGAATCTACCAGCGCCTTCGGGCAACCAAGGCTGATAAAGCCTACTTTTCCGCTCTGGGGCGCGTTTTGCGTTTTCTCGGTCATAAAAGCCTGCAGGATGTCCGGAGCCATGCTCCCGATGAGTGTAGCGGGCAATTTTACCTCACGACCGGAAGAACTGCAGCAGTCGCACCACCTACTCCGCCACCACAAATCCGCTGACGCAGATCAACTTACCGACTAAAACTGTGACACCGTGTTCAGAATTTTGTAGTAAAAGTGCCACAATTACCGACAGGATTCTTGCTGTTCACTTTTTAAACAGCTAAACTTTCAATCGTTTATGTGTTTTTCTGGAAGGCGTTTATGGGAAAGGCAACTTCTTTTCAAACCACACATGCCAGAAGAGTGAACATGAAACCTCTTGCCGCCAAACCCAATCTGCGAAACCAGCAGCGGGTGGACGTTTCAACCGACATTACGATCGAAAAGCCGGATGGCTGCTGCCTTACCTGCCAGGTGTCCAACCTGTCCCGCTCAGGCGTGATGCTCTCCTGTGATCAGGACACCGTCAAACAGCTGGTTCCGGGCCTGAAAACACCGGCCCCCGGCCACTGGATCGAAGTCAAAACCCGTTTTTCGGTGCCCGTCATTGCAAACCAGCCGGTCACGGTGCTCGCCGACGGGAACATCGTACACATGCGTCGCATTGCCCGAGACGAGTTCCAGATTGGTATCCAGTTCTGTGAATTCGAAGGCAACGGCTTTGACTATGTCGATCGTTATGTTGCCAAACTGCTTTCGGACGCACGTAATCCCTCCAGCGAAGCTCACTGACGGAAGCCAGTGGCGACGTCGCTGGCGTTTACCCCCGCCTCCAGACACCGGCGAAGGCTATATTATTAGAACCTGAAATTCTTACAGCATTCCTTCTTATACCCTAAGCTGCTCTGATATAGTTGTTCATCTAAATTACAGCCATTACTTCGCCCTCCATGGCAACGGATGAACATGACCACATATAACCTCACCCATCTCAAACAGCTGGAAGCCGAAAGCATCCACATCATTCGGGAAGTGGCCGCCGAGTTCGACAACCCGGTCATGCTTTACTCCATCGGCAAGGATTCTGCCGTGATGCTGCATCTTGCCCTGAAAGCCTTCTACCCGGGCAAGCCACCGTTCCCGTTGCTTCACGTGGATACCACCTGGAAATTCCGGGACATGATCTCGTTCCGGGACCATGTAGCGGAGAAGTTCGGGCTCGACCTGATCGTGCACATCAATGAAGAAGGCGTGAAGCAAGGCGTCGGCCCCTTTACTCATGGCAGCGCCAAGCACACCGACATCATGAAAACCCAATCCCTGAAGCAGGCCCTGAACAAGTACAAGTTCGACGCCGCCTTCGGGGGCGCCCGCCGGGACGAAGAAAAATCACGTGCCAAGGAGCGGGTATATTCCTTCCGTGACGAACACCACCGCTGGGACCCGAAGAACCAGCGCCCGGAGCTCTGGAATATTTACAACGGCAAAGTCAACAAGGGCGAAAGCATCCGTGTCTTCCCGCTGTCCAACTGGACGGAGCTGGACATCTGGCAATACATCTACCTTGAGAACATTGACATCGTTCCCCTCTATTACGCAGCCGTGCGGCCCGTGGTAGAGCGCGATGGCACCCTGATCATGGTAGACGACGACCGCATGCCGCTGAAAGAAGGTGAGAAGCCGATGATGAAATCGGTACGCTTCCGCACCCTGGGCTGCTATCCGCTGACCGGCGCCATTGAATCCGAGGCCAACACCCTGCCCGACATCATTCAGGAAATGCTGCTGGCCACCAGCTCAGAGCGGCAAGGCCGGGTGATCGACCACGACTCAGCGGGCTCCATGGAACAGAAAAAGCGGGAAGGGTATTTCTAACATGTCACACCAGTCTGATCTGATTGCAGAAGATATTCAGGCTTACCTGAAGCAACACGAGAACAAGGAACTCCTGCGCCTGCTCACCTGCGGCAGCGTGGATGACGGCAAGAGCACGCTGATTGGCCGGCTGTTGCATGACACCAAGATGATCTATGAAGATCACATGGCCAGCCTGAAAACTGACAGCGCAAAAATGGGCACCACCGGCGAAAAACTGGACCTGGCACTGCTGGTGGACGGCCTTCAGGCCGAGCGGGAACAGGGCATTACTATTGATGTCGCTTACCGTTATTTCAGCACCGACAAACGCAAGTTCATCATTGCGGACACCCCGGGCCATGAGCAGTACACCCGCAACATGGCCACCGGCGCATCCACTGCGCAACTGGCCATCCTGATGATTGATGCCCGCCACGGCGTACTCACCCAGACCCGCCGGCATTCCTATATTGCCTCGCTACTGGGCATCCGGCACATCGTGGTCGCCGTGAACAAAATGGATCTGGTGGACTTCAGCGAAGAGCGCTTCAATGAAATCCGCGACGACTACCTGGCCTTTGCCTCACGACTGGGCCTCAAGGACATCCGTTTTGTTCCCATCTCGGCGCTGGATGGAGACAACGTCGTCAACAAGAGCGAGAACACCCCCTGGTTTACCGGCCAGCCGCTGATGGAAATTCTGGAAACGGTGGAAGTGTCCCGTGACAAGAACCTGGAGCATTTCCGCTTCCCGGTGCAGTACGTGACCCGTCCGAACCTGAACTTCCGCGGCTTCTGCGGCACCATCGCCTCTGGGGTGGTTCGCCCTGGCGATGCAGTGATGGCCCTGCCCTCACGCCGTACCAGCAAAGTAAAGGAAGTCGTGACCTTCGACGGCAACCTGGACGAAGCCTACATCGACCAGGCGGTCACCCTGACCCTCGAAGACGAGATCGACATTAGCCGTGGCGACATGCTGGTGAAGGTGGAGGACGAACCGGAAGTCCACAACCGCTTCAATGCCAACATTGTCTGGATGACCGACGCACCGCTGGAAACCGGCCGGCTGTATGACATCAAGCTGGGCCCCACCTTTACTTCCGGTACCGTGAAGAAAATCCACCATCAGACCGATGTAAACACGCTGGATCAGCAAGCCAATCCCAGCCAACTGGCCCTGAATGAAATCGGCCTGTGCGAACTGACTCTGAACCAACCGGTCGCGTTCGACGCCTATCAGCGTAACCATGCCACCGGCAGCTTCATCGTCATTGACCGCCTGACCAACGTAACCATCGGGGCGGGCATGATCGCAGGCCTGGCCGATGGCCTGGAATCCCTGGACCCGGTCACCGCCGAGGAACGCGAACGACGCCTGGCCCAGAAGCCGGCCATCATCGCCTGTAACGGCAAACATGGCCCGGAACTGGCGCTGGCCGTTGAGCGAGCTCTGTTCGATCAGGGCAAGACCGCCGTCGTGGTATCCGAAGAAAATGCGGGCGACGCAGACGAACGCCGTCGGGTAGCGCAGTTGCTGACCGCTCACGGGCTGGTAGCCATTGCCGTGAACCTGGGTTCGGACATTGCCAACGCCAGTGCCAACGCAGAGAACGAAGCTGACATTCCCGGCGCCGTCTCGACACTGGTCCAGGAACTGATTCGCAGCAAGCGAATCTGATTTCCATACCCGCCCATTGAGAACCCCGGCCCGAACGAAGACGTCGGGACCGGGGTTTCTTTCTCTGCCAACCGTGGCACAATCACGCTCCGCCAAGCCGACTGAATCTGACAGGAGCTGACCCATGGCCATCAAACACCTGCGCACCGCCTTCGCAAGCCAATACCAGCCGGGCCAACCTGCCCGCCTCGTAGCGGGCGAGGCCCTGCAGGAACCGGGCGGCGACTACGAAGCCCTGCACAAGCAGATGAAGCGCCTGTTCAACAGCAAACCCGGCAAGAAATATGGCCGCTTCTCAGACGACATCGGCGAATGCCCCTTCAGCGCCTGGCTCAAAGACTACCTGGAAGACAAACAGACCTTCGCGGCCATGACCGACCGTCTTTTCGGCCAGTGGCAGGAACTGCTGACCGGTAGCCAGGAAGAATTTGACGGCCACCTGATGATCGTACACGACGCCCTGGCCGATGCCGAAGTGGTGTACCTGTTTATCCTGGAAACCGACAGCGCCATGCGCTTCGACGGCAGCCAGAAACTGGACGCCACCGACGTACTCAGCCTGTCGCGCCTGAACCTGGCCGTGCGAATTGAACTGGACGACTGGCGCAACGCCAACGGCAGCGAAAACTACATGACCCTGATCCACGGCCGCGGCACCGGCGACCCCGGCGAACTGTTCATCCGCCTGTGCGCCTTCACCAACAGCGTGGACGTGGAAAAGGAAACCATGACCTTTCTGGACGCAGTGGAAGCATTCGCCAAAACCAGCGAACCGGAAAAAGCCGGCGAAGTGCGCGCCAAGGCCTACGAATTCTGCAAAGACCAGCACGCCCTGGGCGAGCCCGTGGAAATCGAAGCTCTGTCGAATTACCTGGACGAAAGCCAGCCCCAGCGCTTCAAGGAATTCGCCAGCCAGAACGCGGAACTACCGGAAACCGGCGTACTGCACCCGGACCACCGCAAGGTCAAAAAACTCGTGCGCATCGCTGGCTCCGGCGGAGGTATGAGCGTGTCTTTTTCGTCGGACCTGGTGAACCAGGCGGTGTACTACGACCGTGACAAAGACGCCCTCACCATCACCCGCCTGCCCAAAGCGCTGCGAGAACAACTGCAACGGTACCTGGAAGCCCGCGAGGACTGATCCAAGCTCAGTCCTCTGCTACATTTTCCGGCTGATCGTCCCACCGGGGGCGATTGGCCCTGAGCTTCCTGACCTCCTGCATCCAGCCCACGCCATCGATCAACTCCCCGGTTTCATGATCAATAGGCGGATACGGCAGGTTGCGATCATCACAGTACCGCTTCACTGTTGGCTGGCACCAACAGAACAGCAGACGGTTGTACTCGTCATCGGGCATCCGTCGCTGATCAAACATACCTGCCAGCTTCCGCTGACGCTGGGCTTCGGAAAGGATAATCGAGCAAGCTGAAGACACATTCAGCGATTCCACCATTCCCATCATCGGAATCACAATATGCTCATCCGCCTGCTCGGCGGTCACCGGGTTCACACCGTCCACTTCGTTACCCATGATAATCGTGCACGGCACGGTGTAATCCACCTCCCGAAAATCCACCGCCCGGTCTGACAATTGCGCCGCATACAGCTTGTGCCCCTGGGCCTTCAGCTCCGTTACCGCGTTATCCATGGTCGGATGGGTATGCGTTGTTACCCAATGAAAGCTGCCACCGGCTGTCTTACGAAATGCCCGAAAACCCTCCTTGGGCCAGACCACGTGCATATTGGCCAGGCCGAAGGCATCGCAGGACCGAATAATGGCCGACAGGTTTCTGGGTTTGTGCACCTGATCCGTCAGCACCCGCAGGTCGGGTTGACGGGTGTTGAGGACTTGCTTGATTCGGGCGAGGCGTTCGGGAGTCATAAGTAAATTGGCTAGCGATGATTTTCCGGCTCCCACAAACCAACAATCAAGCTTGTAGAATCCAGTACAGGTGTCTGGGAAGGGTTTTGGGGTGGGCTTTCCAAAAATTTCGAAGGCCATGGATGGCCTGAGAGAAGCGCACATGGATGTGCTCGTAGCGGTTTTTGGAAAGCCCACCCCAAAAGCCTTCATGCACATAAGCGGCGAATAATAGCACAGAGCCAAATGAGGAATACCGAGACAACGGTGGTTGAAGATTAAGCACCCCGTTATAATACGCAGTCCATTTTTGCCAGCGCCCCACTCCACCCCGGCGCCAACACACCAAACTACGTGAGACCCATGGCCAAGAAGCTGTACATCAAAACCCACGGCTGCCAAATGAACGAGTACGACTCTGCCCGCATGGCAGACCTGCTCAAAACCGGCGAAGCGGTCGAAGTCACCGACAACGCCGATGACGCCGACATCCTGCTGCTGAACACCTGCTCCATCCGCGAAAAAGCCCAGGAGAAAGTGTTTCACCAGCTTGGCCGCTGGAAAAGTCTCAAAACCAAAAAACCCGACCTGATCATCGGCGTCGGCGGCTGCGTCGCCAGCCAGGAAGGCCAGGCCATCATCGACCGGGCGCCCTACGTGGATATGGTATTCGGCCCGCAAACCCTGCATCGCCTGCCCGACATGATCACCGAAGTACGCACCAAGGGTAACGGCGTTGGCGTGGTCGACGTCAGCTTTCCGGAAATCGAGAA
The DNA here is from genome assembly GCF_002049515.1 of Marinobacter sp. tcs-11. Lineage (NCBI taxonomy): Bacteria > Pseudomonadati > Pseudomonadota > Gammaproteobacteria > Pseudomonadales > Marinobacteraceae > Marinobacter > Marinobacter sp. tcs-11. The sequence goes on from NZ_LLYU01000005.1 coordinate 142,524, forward strand.
ATTCGACAACCTGCCTGAGCCCGGCGCCGACGGCCCCTCTGCGTTTGTCTCCATTATGGAAGGCTGCAGCAAATACTGCACCTTCTGCGTGGTGCCCTACACCCGTGGCGAAGAAGTCAGCCGCCCGGTGGACGACGTCATCGCCGAAGTGGCCCATCTGGCCGCCCAAGGCGTGCGCGAAGTAAACCTGCTGGGCCAGAACGTCAATGCCTACCGTGGCGAAACCCACGACGGCGACCAGATGGACCTGGCAGAACTGATCGAAGTCATCGCCACCATCGACGGCATTGACCGCATCCGCTACACCACCTCTCACCCGGTGGAATTCAGCGACGCGCTGATTGAAGTCTACGAGCGGGTTCCCGAACTGGTCAGCCACCTGCACCTGCCGGTACAGAGCGGATCTGATCGCATCCTCGCGGCAATGAAGCGAGGCCACACGGCGCTGGAGTACAAATCCAAGCTGCGCCGCCTGCGCAAGATTCGCCCGGACATCAGCTTTTCTTCGGATTTCATCATCGGCTTCCCGGGTGAAACCGACAAGGATTTCGAGGACACCATGAAGCTGATTAACGACATCGGCTTCGACATGTCCTTCAGTTTCATCTATAGCGCCCGCCCGGGCACACCGGCGTCTGACTTGCCGGACGATACGCCGATGGAGGTGAAGAAGCAGCGGTTGAGCATCCTTCAGGATCGCCTGAATCAGAATGTGATGGATATCAGCCGGAAGATGGTGGGTTCTACTCAGCGTATTCTGGTGACTGGTTTGTCCAAGAAGGATCCAGGCGAGTATGCGGGGCGTACGGAGAACAACCGTATTGTGAATTTCCGCCACGAGAATCCTGAGGTGGTTGGGCACTTTATCGATGTGGAGATTGTGGAGGCCTATCCCAATTCTCTTCGCGGTGTGCCGGTTAGTTCCGAGTTGTTTTAGGCTTCGGCACCCATGTGCTCTTTGTGTGGCGTTGGGAGGCGGGCTGGATAAGCCTCCCAAAAACCGCTACGAGCACATCCATGTGCGCTTCTCTACGGCCATCCATGGCCTCCGACATTTTTGGGAGGCCCTTCCAGCCCACCTCCATCTGACCGCACGATGGCATGCTGAAAAATACCTGTTGTCTCCCGGTTTGCGAAGACGCTTGTTAACGCGAAATCAAGCCCCAGATAAACACATACTTGTTTTTCGAGTCGCGGACCTGCACATATTCCGGTAGGCCGGTGTGCGGTACGGCTTCCTCAGACTGTTGAGGGCCAGGGACGGCCCGAAACAAGCGCAAAGGGGTGAGGCAAGCGTTTATGAAGTGAAGCTTCATGCGCCGCCGAACGACAGCAATCTATGATTGCTGGCCGGACCCGCTCGCGGGTGCTTGTAGCGTGTCTGTGGAAGCCGTACCGCACATCGGCCATACTCCAGAATTGAAAGACATACTCCCGGCAGACTAAAGCCGGAGAGCAACACCGAACGGAGCAAGATTGAACACTCACGATACCAGACAATTTGACCTGCACCCGGTGGACCAGCGCCGCCTGGCGACCTTGTGCGGACAGTTTGATGAACACCTGAAAATGATCGAGCAGCGCCTGCAAGTGAAAGTCGGCCGGCGCGGGCATCACTTTCGGGTGGAAGGCAGCACTGAAAACGTAGCGGCGGCAACCGAGGTTATCCGGCATCTGTACCGGGAAACCGAGGCCAGTGATGACATACCACCCGATACCGTGCACCTGTTCATCCGCGAAACCGGCCTGGAACGGCTGCCGGATGATGTGCCTTACGATGAAGGCCAGGTCACTGTTATCAAGACACCCAAGCTGACCGCCAAACCCCGCGGCCGGAATCAGCAGAAGTATGTACATAACATTCGCACCCACGACATCAACTTCGGCATCGGGCCCGCGGGTACCGGTAAGACGTGGTTGGCAGTGGCTTGTGCTGTCGAGGCTCTGAAAGACGAGCAGGTGAAGCGTATTCTGCTGGTTCGGCCGGCGGTGGAGGCCGGCGAGAAGCTGGGCTTTTTGCCTGGCGATCTGGCCCAGAAAGTGGACCCGTACCTGCGCCCGCTCTACGACGCTCTCTACGAAATGCTGGGATTTGATCAGGTCACCCGCCTGATCGAGAAAAGTGTGATCGAGATTGCCCCCCTGGCATTCATGCGCGGCCGTACCCTGAACAACTCGTTTATTATTCTGGACGAAAGCCAGAATACCACCCGGGAGCAGATGAAGATGTTCCTGACCCGGATAGGCTTTGGCTCTACCGCGGTCATTACCGGCGATACCACCCAGGTGGACCTGCCCCGCGGACAGAATTCCGGGCTGATTCATGCCGCCAGCGTGTTGAGCAAGGTCCCGGGTATTGGCTTTACCCGTTTCGACGCCAAAGATGTGGTGCGTCACCCCCTGGTTCAACGCATTGTTGAAGCCTACGATTCTTTCAACGACGGGAGTGCCACAGGCCAATGAGCAAGGTAACTGTGGACCTTCAGATGGCCTTTGACGGCACGGGCGTACCTACCGAGGCGTTGTTTGAAGCCTGGGCAGAGGCGGCGTGGCAGGATGAGAATCCAACCGAAGTTACCATCCGTATTGTCGATAACGACGAAAGCCGTGAGCTGAATCACCAGTACCGGGGCAAGGACAAGCCTACCAATGTTTTGTCCTTCCCATTTGAAGCACCAGCGGGTATAACGGTGCCATTGGCCGGAGATCTCGTGATTTGCGCGCCAGTTGTTGAACAGGAAGCGCGGGAGCAGAGCAAAGACGCTGTCGCCCACTGGGCCCATATGGTGGTGCACGGTATGTTGCATCTCCAGGGCTACGATCATATTGAAGATAATGAAGCCGAGGTCATGGAAGCCCTCGAGATCCGGCTGCTGGCGCAGCTCGGATTTGCTAACCCTTACGAAGCAGAGGAAACGGAACCAGACTCATGAGCGACGATCAGTCGAGTCGCAGTCAGGGCAACAAGTCCTGGCTGGAGCGTATATCACAGGCCTTTTCCAGCGGGCCTGAGTCCGTCGAGGACGTGCTGGAAATCCTGCGGGATGCTGAATCCCAGAGCATTATTGATGCTGACTCCATGAGCATCATTGAAGGCGCCATGCAAGTGATCGACATGCGGGTGGACGAGATCATGATCCCCCGATCCCAGATGATCACCGTAAAGGCATCTCAGGAACCCAAAGAGTTCCTGCCCGAGATTATGTCTTCCGCCCATAGCCGCTTTCCGGTCATCGGCGAGAGCCAGGATGACGTCATCGGGGTACTGCTGGCGAAAGACCTGCTTCCTCTTGCCCTCAACAACGATCTGAACTGGAACCGCATCCGCGAAATCCTGCGGCCGCCCACCTTTGTTCCCGAAAGCAAGCGTTTGAACCAGCTGCTCAAGGAGTTCAAGGAAAATCGTAATCACATGGCGATTGTGGTGGATGAGTACGGCGGAACCGCTGGCCTTATCACCATCGAAGACGTGCTGGAACAGATCGTCGGTGAAATCGAAGACGAACATGACTTCGATGAGGAGACCCATATCAAGGCCCGGGGCGACGGGACCTTTGCGGTGAAGGCCGTGACGCCCATCGATGATTTCAACGAATTCTTCGAGACAGACATGGATGAAGAAGAGTTCGATACCATTGGCGGCCTGGTACTGAAAGAATTTGGACACCTGCCCAGACGGGGCGAAACGGTTGAATTCGGCGGCTTGCAGTTTACTATTGCCAACGCCGATAACCGAGTCATCCGTCTGTTGCAGGTAACCCGCAGTGAGTCATGATCCACAGCACCCGCCACTGAAACTCCCGTTCACCACCCGAAAATGGCTGGGCGCCGCAATCCTTGTGATTGCCGGCGCTCTGCAAACACTGACCTTCTCGCCATTCTATCTGTGGTGGCTGGGGCCCTTGTCGGTGTTTCTGATCCTGCTGGTCACCGTACACCAGGCGCCGGACAAGCTGTTCCGCTCCGGCTGGCTGGCCGGGCTTGGTCTGTTCGCCTCCGGTGCCAGCTGGATTTACGTCAGCATCAGCGAGCACGGCAATACTTCGGTACCTCTGGCCATTGTACTCATGGTCCTGTTTATTGCCGGGCTGGCCCTGTTCCATGGGCTGGCCTTCTGGTTCTGGGGCAAACTCGCCAAAGACAGCGCACCACGCCGACTCTTGCTGTTCCCTGCCATCTGGCTACTGGGCGACTGGTTGCGTGGCTGGCTGCTGACTGGTTTTCCATGGCTGTATCTGGGCACCGCCCATACCGACGGCCCCCTGGCCGGGCTGGCGCCACTGACTGGCGTGCATGGCATTACCTTCTGGATCACCGTTACCGCAGTGGCTGCTTACGGCGCCTGGTGGCTGTTCAAACTTGACAGGAAGGTCACTGCTGGCGCCGTTCTGGTAGCAGCTCTGCTGCCCTGGCTGATCGCCCCGGCCATGAACAAAGCTGACTGGACCGAGCTCAGCGAAGAGCCCGTCAGCTTTGCGGCGATGCAGGGCAACATACCGCAACAGATCAAGTGGGATCCTGATTTCCTGCGCGATCAGATTGTGGCTTATCTGGGCATGACCGAAGCGCACTGGCAAACCGACCTGATCCTCTGGCCAGAAACAGCCATCCCCATTCCGCAGGACCAGGCTGGCAAGGTCATTGATCATATCCGGGAACAGTTAGGAGAAAACAGCACGCTGATCACCGGCATCCCCTGGTATGGCTACAGCGGCCAGATTGAAGACTACACCTTCCACAACAGCATTATGGCCATCGGCAATGGCGACGGCATGTACCACAAACAGAAGCTGGTGCCCTTTGGCGAATATGTGCCACTTCAAGGTCTGCTGCGGGGGCTGATCGGTTTCTTTGACCTGCCCATGAGTAGCTTCACGCCTGGGCCAGAGCAGCAAGCGCCGCTGGTCGCCAATGGCATGAAAATCACCCCTTACATCTGCTATGAAGTGGCCTACCCCGATTTCGTGGCGTTTAATGCCCGCAACACCGATCTGCTGCTGACGATCAGTAACGACGGCTGGTTCGGTGATTCCATCGGGCCGCTGCAACATCTGCAGCTTGCCCGCATGAGAGCCCTGGAGACCGGCCGCTACATGCTGCGGGGCACCAACAACGGCGTCACTGCGATCATCAATCACAAGGGCGAGATTACCGAGCGCATCCCACAGTTCGAGCGCGCGGTACTGACCGGTGAGGTATTTACGGCAACCGGGAGCACACCCTACATGCAAACAGGATCCTGGCCGGTGCTGACGCTGGCGATCATCCTGATTGTGTTCATCCGAGAACGGGTGATTCCGAAAAACTGAGCACCCTGAGCCTGCTGCTCAAATGGCTTGCAGGCTCAAGGCGATGGCTTCAGCTTTCTTTCGGTGGCCAGCGGCTGGTTACCCGCTCAAAGTAATGGGAGCCGCAGGCCTCGCAGGGATGCAGGTGGCTGGTCTTGGTCAGACAAAGCATGTGGCTGCAGTTCATGCACCGGAACATACCCGCCGTGGCCACTTCACCGGAGATATAGTGACTGACGTCCTGATTCTCCAGCTTCTGCTTCAGTTCCAGAGTATCAACCAGGGTCTGATCGGCTACCGAGAGAAGCCGGTCTGCCAGGGTGTGTTCCAGTAACGCGATATCCAGTTGCAGCCATTCTCCCAGGCCTTCCCCGGTCTCCTCCACAAAATGCAACAGGTGCTCCAGATCCCGCTGAAGATACGCCCCGAGCAAATCTGCTTCTTCCCGGGTCATTTCCTCGACCTCGTATTCCACTTCTATCGCTTTCTGAACTTCTTCCTCCAGCGTCTGCAACGACGTTTCCTGTAGCTCATGCAGGCGTGTCTGTACCCGCTCAAGCATTCGGTCGTAAACCTCAAGGGCTTTTCCGGAGAGGTGACTGCGTTCTGGCTCGCTCATTTGGGCTCCTTATCTGCACCTTTCACCATACTCTCAGTCTGGCACAAACCCGCAGAATTGGCAGACTACCTGTTAAGCCGCGTGTGCGTTAGAATGTTCGGCCTTTTCTCGAACATCCTTTTCACACAGGGTACTTTTGGCAATGGCAGGAATGGACGAACAATACAACCCACGTGAAGTAGAACAGACCGCCCGCACTTTCTGGGAAACCAACGAGACCTTCAAGGTCAAGGAAGAGCCGGGCAAGCCCAAGTACTACTGCCTGTCCATGTTCCCCTACCCCAGCGGCAAGCTGCATATGGGCCACGTCCGCAACTACACCATCGGCGACGTGATTTCCCGCTACCAGCGTATGCAGGGCAAGAATGTAATGCAGCCTATGGGCTGGGACGCTTTCGGCCTGCCTGCCGAAAATGCCGCGATTGCCAACAAGTCTGCACCGGCCAAGTGGACTCGCTCCAACATTGATTACATGAAGAACCAGCTCAAGCAGCTGGGGTTTGGCTACGACTGGAGCCGCGAACTGGCCACCTGCGACCCGGAATACTACCGCTGGGAACAGTGGTTCTTCGCCCGCCTCTACGAGAAAGGCCTGGTGTACAAGAAGATGTCCACCGTGAACTGGGACCCGGTTGACCAGACCGTACTGGCCAACGAGCAGGTGGTTGACGGTCGGGGCTGGCGCTCCGGTGCCCTGGTCGAGCAGAAAAAGATTCCGCAGTGGTTCATCCGCATTACCGACTACGCGGAAGAACTGCTGAACGATCTGGAAGACATGGAGGGCTGGCCCGAGCAGGTCAAGACCATGCAGCGCAACTGGATCGGCAAATCGGTAGGGACCGAGCTGACCTTCCCGCTGAAAGAGCAGGAAGGTGGTCTGACGGTTTACACCACCCGCCCGGACACGCTGATGGGCGTCAGCTACATGGCAGTCGCCGCTGAGCACCCTCTGGCCAAGGCGGCGGCCGAGCGCCACCGCGATGTGGCCGAGTTTGTCGACCAGTGCCGTAACAGCAAGGTGGCCGAAGCCGAGCTGGCGACCATGGAAAAGAAAGGTATAGATACCGGCTTCAAGGCCATTCACCCGCTGACCCAGGAAGAAATCCCGGTCTGGGTCGCCAACTTTGTACTCACGGACTACGGCACCGGAGCCCTGATGGCGGTTCCTGGCCATGATGAGCGGGATCACGAGTTTGCCGTCAAGTACAAGCTGCCCATCAAACAGGTGATTGCACCGAACGACAGCCGCGATATCGATATCCAGGAGCAGGCCTTCACCGAGAAAGGCGTTCTGGTGTCCTCCGGCAAATACAGCGGCCTGACCAGCGAAGAGGCGTTTGAGGAAATCGCGGATTACCTTGAAGCCCAGGGCATTGGCAAACGTACCGTGAACTACCGTCTGCGTGACTGGGGTGTGTCCCGGCAGCGCTACTGGGGTGCGCCCATCCCGATGATGACGCTGGAGGACGGCACCGAGATGCCGGTGCCGGATGACCAGCTACCGGTTCGTCTGCCCGAAGACGTTGAAATGGACGGCGTCCAGTCGCCGATCAAGGCCGACCCGGAGTGGTGCAAGACCGAATACAACGGCCAGCCAGCCACCCTGGAAACCGATACCTTCGATACCTTCATGGAGTCCTCCTGGTATTACGCCCGTTTCTGCAGCCCGAACTACGACAAGGGCATGCTGGACCCGGCTGCCGCCAATTACTGGCTGCCAGTCGACCAGTACATCGGCGGCATCGAGCACGCGATTCTGCACCTGCTGTATGCCCGGTTCTTCCACAAGCTGCTGCGCGACGTTGGTCTGGTGAACAGTTCCGAGCCATTCAAGCGCCTGCTGACCCAGGGCATGGTTCTGGCCGAGACCTACTACCGCAATGAAGCAAATGGCGGGAAAACCTGGTTCAACCCGGCCGATGTGACGGTTGAGCGCGATGGCAAGGGCCAGGTAGTGCGAGCGGTGCTGAAATCGGACGGCGAGCCTGTGGAAATCGGTGGCGTTACCAAAATGTCCAAATCCAAGAACAACGGCATCGATCCCCAGGCCATCATCGATCAGCACGGTGCCGACACTGTGCGGTTGTTCATGATGTTTGCGGCACCACCTGAGCAGTCGCTGGAGTGGTCCGACAGCGGCGTTGAAGGCGCCCATCGCTTCCTCAAACGACTGTGGCGGATGGTCAATGAGCATACCGCCAGTGGCGAAGCTCCGGCGGTTGATCCTGCCAACCTCAATGGTGCTCAGAAAGACCTGCGCCGCAAGACCCACGAAACCATCGCCAAAGTCAGCGATGACATCAGCCGCCGCCTGACCTTCAACACCGCCATCGCGGCTGTCATGGAACTGCTCAACGAAGTGGGCAGGCTCAGCGATGACGAGCCGCAAACCCGCGCGGTGCGTCAGGAAGCCCTGGATACCGCCGTGCTGGTGCTTTCCCCCATTGTGCCGCACATCTGTCACAACCTGTGGCAGGCCCTCGGTCACTCTGACACGGTGGTTGACGCCTCCTGGCCGGTTGCCGACGAAAGCGCCATGGTTCGTAGCGAAATTGAGGTGGTTCTGCAGGTGAACGGCAAGGTCCGGGCCAAGGAGAACGTACCGGCGGATATTGGCAAGACAGATCTGGAGAAGCTTGCCCTGGAGAACGAAAACGTCATGCGTTTCACCGACGGCAAGACCGTACGCAAAGTGATCGTTGTGCCTGGCAAACTCGTGAACGTGGTGGCTAACTAAGATGCCCTGCCCTGCCCCTGAACTGAAAAAGCTGGGCCTTCTGGCACTGCTTGCCTCGCTGCTCACCCTGACCGGCTGTGGCTTTCAGTTACGGGGCAGCTCCCCGGTTCCGGCTGCCCTGCAACCCCTGGCTATTGACTGCCCGTCCTCCCTGCCCGGACAGTTCTGCCAGTCTCTGCGTGAGCAGCTGGAGCTCGGTGGCATCGAGCTACGGAATCCGGGCCAGGCAGACTACCTGCTGCGCCTGTCGGACTACCGCCAGGACCGCCGGGCTTCAGCCATTACCGCACAGGCAGCGGCGGCTGAGTACATTCTGCGCCACACGGTCGCCATGGAGCTGGTGACCAAGGACCAGATCCCGCTGATTGCCACCACCGACCTGAACGCCAGTGAAACCTACCGCTACGACGAGACCAATGTACTCGCCAAACAGCGCGAGGAAGACGAATTGCGGCAACAATTGGGCGATCGCCTTGCCCAACAAGTTATCTTCCGGCTGGCGCCTATGTCCCGACAACGAATTGATGCCCTAGTTCAGGAACACACTGCCGATGGTGAGGAGCCTGAATCACCATGAAAACCCAGCCCGGCCAACTCCCGCAACTTCTGAAGAAAGGCCTGGCTTCGGTTTACCTGATCTCCGGCGATGAACCCCTGCTGGTTCAGGAATGCTGTGACCAGATCCGCGCCGCCGCCCGTGAAGCTGGCTATCTGGACCGGCTCACGTTTCACGCAGACAATCAGTTCGACTGGAACACGGTTGCTGACGAATGCAACGCCCTGTCCCTGTTCGCTGAAAAACGTCGCATTGAGATTCATCTGCCCACCGGCAAACTCGGGGATGGCCGCCGGGTTCTGGAGCAGGTACTGCAATCCCCGCCAGAGGACGTCATTCTCCTGCTGATCAGCGCCAGACTGGATGCCGCCGAAACCAAACGCAAATGGTACAAGGAACTTCAGGGCCATGGCGTGCACGTTCCGCTCTGGCCGGTCGAGGGAGACAAGTTTCCCGGATGGTTGCAGCAACGGGCCACCTCAAAAGGCCTCAGCCTGACCCGTGGAGCACTCGGTATTCTTGCAGAGCGCCTGGAGGGCAACCTGCTGGCCGCCAGCCAGGAGCTGGACCGTCTGACGCTGCTCACCAACGGCAAAACCATCGATGAAGAGACGGTGGAGCAGGCCGTACAGGATAGTGCCAGGTTCAACGGCTTTGAACTGGTCACGGAACTGCTATCCGGCAAGGCTGTTCATGCCTGCCGCATGATCGGGGTGCTGGAGCAGGAGGGCGAAAACCCTCTTGGACTACTCACTGTGCTCGTTCGTGACCTTCATCTGATTGTTGAGCTTAAGACCGCCTTGCCCGGTGGAGAAAACCCCGCGGGCTTTCTGAAAAAGCGCGGCGTTTTCCAGCCAAAGCGCTCGTCCGCCGTCCAGCAAGCGGCTCGAAGACTTTCACTGGCCCAGTTACACCAGGCAATCAACCTTTGTAGTCTGATTGATCGGGCCGCCAAGGGTTTCGATGATCTTTCCCCCTGGCATCACCTGCGGGATCTCTCCCTTATTCTGGCCGGCAAGCGGGCCAGCTGATCTGAATCAAAGCGGGATAGCACCGGCCCGCTCAGGGACTTGACACTTTTTCACGTTCGGGCGCATTGTAGAACTCCCAACTCATCAGGGAAGGAGAAATACCATGAGTCTGCAAGACGATTTCAACAAGCTGTCCGACAAGATCAAGCAATATCGTGACGAGGCGCGCGTTCAGTTGCACCTTGCAAGGGAAGATGTAAAAGACGAATGGGACGATCTGGAGCAGGACTGGGATCGGTTCCGGTCAAAGCTGGATCAGATTTTCCATGATGCCGAGAATGCCAGCAATGAGGCGAGGGAAACTGCTCGCAAGCTGGGTGAGGATCTGAAAACCGGATACCAGAACATCCGTAACAAACTGAAATAAAGCGTTAACTGGTTAACAAATAAACACATCTCTCCGTAAACAGGGGCTTTTGTCTCACTGCCTCTGTGCCATACTTCACAGTAAAGACTGAACAGTTCGTCATAATTTCGTCGAACTGTTCATTTTGCCACCAACCAGTCGTCTGGCTGGCCACGGCGTATGACACGTGCTGTGAGGTATAACGGTCATATGAAAAAAATAATCGCACTCTCCGTCACCCTGACTTTCTCACTTACCGCCGGCATGGTCGTGGGCCAGAATACCCGTTTCAGCGACCCTCAAACGGTCATTGATAATGAATTCTGGAGCAACCTGTATGCCGACGGCGGCTCGTCGTTCTTCTGTGATACTCCCTTCACTGGCAAGGGCTTTGTCATGACCGATGGCTACGTTTATCCACTTGCCGACATTCGCACTGCCCTGGACTGCGGAACAACCTCCCAGTGCCGCCAGGACAATCGCTATCGGCAAATTACGTCTGATCTTCACAACATGGTACCGGTACGAACCCGGGTTGAAATGCGGCGGCGTAACGCCCGGTATGAGAATCTTGGCGAGACCACGGGCGCCGATGATTGCGGGATTCGTGAAAGCGCCCAGTTCTTTGAACCGCCAGAGCGGGTTAAAGGCGACGTTGCCCGCACCATGGCCTATATGGTGGACACTTATGGACTGCCCTGGCTTGGGGCCACGCCGGTGTTCAAAGGCTGGAGCAAACTGGATCCCCCGGATGACCGGGAGTTGAGCCGGCATAAGCGGATTGCCGAAATTCAGGGCAATGAGAATCCGTTTGTGGTGAATCCCGGGCTGATAGAACGCCTATAAACCGCCTGACCCAAACCTGTGTTGATAGCACCCACAAAAAAAGCAGGCCATCGAGGCCTGCTTTTTTCATTTCTGCTTCAGAAATCTGATCAGATTTCGTTAGCAGCCGGCGCCATCATGGCGTCGCTGCCACTGCGAATGCCTTCGGCCAGAGACACGGTCTTTGGCAACAGGCGGTCGAAGTAGAAGCGAGCGGTCTTGACCTTACCGGTATAGAAGCCGGAGGTGTCGCCCTCGGCTTTCGGAGCCGCGGCTTTGACCACTTTGGCCCACATAAACGCCAGTGCGGTGTAGCCGAACATGTCGAGGTAGTCGACGGCAGCGGCACCAATGGCTTCAGGGTTGTTAGCCGCCTGGTTTACCACGTGCTCGGTGACGTCTGACAGGCGCTCCAGGGAGGCCGCCAGCGGCTCAAGGTAGGGGCGCAGAGCTTCGTCGCTGCTGTTGGCTTCGATGAAGGCGGCAACGTCCTGGGCGAACAGTTCGTACAGTTTGCCCTGGCTACCCACCACTTTACGACCCATCAGGTCCATGGCCTGGATGCCGTTGGTACCTTCGTAGATCTGGGTGATGCGGCAGTCTCGGACCAGTTGCTCCTGGCCCCACTCACGGATGAAGCCGTGGCCTCCAAAGACCTGCTGGCCGATGATGGTGGTGTCCAGACCGCGATCGGTCAGGAAGGCTTTGGCGACCGGAGTCAGCAGGGCAACCATGCCTTCAGCGTGCTTGCGCTGTTCGTCGTTGTCGGAGTACTTGGAGATATCCAGCCACTGCGCAACGTAGGTAGAGAAGGCACGACCACCCTCTACGTAGCTCTTCATGGTCATCAGCATGCGGCGGACGTCCGGGTGCACCAGAATCGGGTCTGCGGCCTTCTCAGGCTGCTGGGCACCGGTCGGGGCGCGGCTCTGGATACGCTCGTTAGCGTATTCGCGGGCGCTCTGCAGGGACGCTTCGGCGGCCCCGATGCCCTGGATGCCCACACCCAGTCGCTCGTAGTTCATCATGGTGAACATGGCGGCCAGGCCTTTGTTTTCTTCACCAACCAGCCAGCCTTTGGCACCGTCAAAGTTCATCACGCAGGTGGCGGAGCCTTTGATACCCATCTTCTTCTCGATGGAACCACAGCTGAACTGGTTACGCTCGCCCAGGGAACCGTCGTCGTTCACCATGAACTTGGGCACCAGGAACAGGGAAATACCCTTCGGGCCCTTCGGCGCGTCCGGCAGTTTAGCCAGCACCAGGTGGATAATGTTCTCCGCCATGTCGTGCTCGCCCCAAGTGATGAAGATCTTGGTGCCGGTGATGTTGAAGGAGCCGTCGTCGTTCGGCTCAGCTTTGGTCCGGATAATACCCAGATCGGTACCGGCGTGAGGCTCGGTCAGATCCATCGCGCCAGACCAGACGCCGGAGTACATATTCGGCAGGTACTTTTCTTTCAGCTCCTGGCTGCCGTGGGCATCCAGGGCGAGGCAGGCGCCGGCGGTCAGCATTGGAGCCAGGCCGAAGGCCATGTTGGCGCCCTGCATCATTTCCTCAAACTGGGCCACCAACGTCTTGGGCATACCCATGCCACCGAAGTCCGGGTTACCACCCAGGCCATTCCAGCCACCTTCCACGATGGTCTGGTAGGCTTCTTTGAACCCTTCCGGAGTGGAAACTTCGCCTTCGTTCCACTTACAGCCCTGTTCGTCGGCTTCGCGGTTCAGGGGAGCCAGCACGCCGCTGGTGATCTTGCCCGCTTCTTCAAGAATGGCATCAGCGGTGTCGGGATCTACGTTTTCTGCAATCTTTGGCAGTGACGCCCACAGGGAGGGTGCGTCAAACACTTCGTTCAGAACGAAACGCATGTCACGAAGGGGTGCCTGATAATCAGCCATGTAAAACTCTCCAGAAATTCAGTCAGTCACTTGGGGGGCGGTGTTGATGCCTCTTCTGTTGGAGGTCGGAGCCCACCCGCTCGGCTATGTGTCCGAAACAAGGTTGTTGTTCTATGGCGCGCTATTCTACCTCAAAACACGCCGGCAACTCATGAAAAAAGCCCGCCTCCTGCGGGAGAACGGGCTTTCTCTGTGCCATCAATCAGATAGCAACCCCGCCTTAGATAGCGAAGGCTTCTTCCGGCATGTCCAGCAGGCTGTCTGCACCGGCCAGCATGGTTTCTGCGTGGGTCCGGGTGCGCGGCAGCAGACGCTTGAAGTAGAAGCGTGCAGACTGAACCTTGGCGTTGTAGAACATCTCCTCAGAGGTGCCTTCGGCCATCGTGTCCAGTGCTACCTTGGCCATACGGGCCCACAGGTAAGCGAAGACCGCGTAACCGGAGTACATCAGGTAATCCACAGCAGCGGCACCGACTTCCTCGCGGTTCTTCATGGCGGTCATACCAACCTTCATGGTCAGATCGCCCCACTCCTTGTTGATCGCAGCCAGCGGCTCGATAAATTCTTTCAGCTGCTCGTTGTCTGCGTTCTCTTTGCAGAAAACGTGAACCTGCTTGGTGAACACTTTCAGAGCTTCGCCCTGGGTCATCAGAACCTTACGGCCCAGCAGATCCAGCGCCTGGATACCCGTGGTACCCTCGTAGATCATGCCGATGCGGGAATCACGAACGTTCTGCTCCATGCCCCACTCGGTGATGAAACCGTGGCCACCGAAGACCTGCATACCCAGGTTGGCAGACTCGTAACCGATCTCGGTCAGGAATGCCTTGGCGATCGGGGTCAGGAAGCCCAGCAGCGCGTCTGCGTGCTTGCGCTCTTCCTCAGTCTTGCCAGAGTGAACCACGTCCACTTGCTGGCCAGCCAGGTAGATCAGGGCACGGGCGCCTTCGGCCACAACTTTCTGGGTCAGCAGCATGCGGCGGACGTCCGGATGCACGATGATCGGGTCAGCGATGCCGTCCGGATTTTTCGGACCGCTCAGGGAACGCATAGCCAGGCGCTCTTTGGCATAGGCCAGGGAACCCTGGAAGCCCAGCTCGGCAGAACCCAGGCCCTGGATGGCGGTACCGATACGAGCGGTGTTCATGAAGGTGAACATGCAGTTCAGGCCTTTGTTCTCCGGCCCGATCAGCCAGCCCTTGGCACCGTCGAAGTTCATCACACAGGTCGCGTTACCGTGGATACCCATCTTGTGCTCCAGGGAGCCACAGGAAACCGCGTTGCGCTCACCGGCAGAACCGTCTTCGTTCGGCAGCTGCTTGGGCACGATAAACAGGGAGATACCCTTGGTGCCTTCCGGAGCGCCCGGCAGACGAGCCAGTACGATGTGAACGATGTTCTCAGCCATGTCGTGCTCGCCGGCAGAGATGAAGATCTTGGTACCGGTGATGCTGTAGCTGCCGTCAGCGTTCGGCTCGGCCTTGGTGCGCAGGGTGCCCAGGTCAGAACCACAATGCGGCTCGGTCAGACACATGGTACCGGTCCACTCACCGCTGATCAGCTTGGTCAGGTAGGTCTGCTTCTGCTCTTCAGTGCCGTGGGCTTCGATCGTGTTGGTGGCACCGTGGCTCAGGCCCGGGTACATACCCCAGGACCAGTTGGAGGTGCCAACCATTTCGCTGATAACCAGGCCAATGGAATGCGGCAGGCCCTGGCCACCGTAGTTGGGATCGGCAGTCATGGACGGCCAGCCACCTTCTACGTACTGCTGGTACGCTTCTTTGAAGCCGGTCGGGGTTTTCACGCCGTCTTCGCTCCAGGTACAGCCCTCCTGGTCACCCACCTGGTTCAGCGGAGACAGTACCTGCTCACAGAATTTCGCACCTTCCTGGATAATGGCATCGACCATATCCGGAGTTGCATCTTCGGCACCTTCCAGATTGGCGTAGTGCTGCTCGCTGTTCAGCAGCTCGTTCATTACGAATTTAATGTCACGCAGGGGCGCTTTGTATTCAGGCATGGAATCCACCTCGGTTCTGGGTCTCAGCTGAAACGGGTTTACAGCTTCTGGCCTCGGGTTTGCTCAGACACCATGATGCACCGCATCACGGCCTTAATTAAACACTTGTTTGAAACATACGTTTTGAGGCACAGAATTGTCAATAGCCTTGACTGAAATTTGTGTTGGTTTTGTGTTCGATCAGTAAATTTTCAGGGCAGAAATGCCCGGAGAAAACGGGAAGACAAGGAGAAAGGCCAGACGAAGCGATCAGGCGAACAGGGAAGTCACAGACTCGGAATAGCGGGAGTCGCCAGCCATGGCAGAGACATTGCGGTAGCTCTCTTCCGCCTCGCGGGAACGGGCACTGCGAGCATCACCCTGGCTTCCCTCAACACTGGCAGAGGCTTCCGCCGTCCGGGATTCGCCCTCACCTGCCGCCAGCTCCGACTGTGCCTGCAACATGGTCTGCATGGCCTGGGCGGCAACAGCGCGATCCTGACCGGAGGGCTGGGCAGGCGCCATGGCAGCAGACCGCACCACGCGCATTTTTTCAATGGTGGCCTGAGGATCCCCCGCCACCGGCGAAACATCAATGGGAACTTCACCGCCTACCGCATACTGGGCGCCATCCGGCCCTCGCTGGTAGGTAAACGACATAGCACCCGCGTACTGCCCACCAGCAGCCTGATGCGCCGCCTCGTGAGCACGCACTTCCCTGTCCCGGGCTTTGAGATCAGTCAGCTGCTTCAGCTCTTCATCTGTCAGGCCTTGCGGATTCTCGCGCGCGTCGGAGCGTGATTCGGAAGACTGGTCGGATTTTCGTCCTTCGGAAGACTGCTCAACCGGTTTTGAGGTTGATGAAGTATCGCCAGTGGCAGGCTTTTCACCGGAAGCCTCCGGTGTTCGGCCACTGCCTGCGACCGGCGTGGACGCACCGGTGGGAGAGCCGGAGAAGATGGGAGCGATTGAGGAGAATACGTTCACAGAAACCTGGCTCAGGCGCGAATATCCAGCAGGGTACCCAGCGTTTCATCGGCGGTTTTAACGACCTGAGCAGAGGCCTCGACGCTGCGCTCGTATAGTTTCAGGTCGATCATGGGTTCCACCAGATTTCCAGCGCCCTCCGCTGAGCCCTGAGGACCGTCAACGCCACCTCGGGCAATTTTCCGGGCCGCGTTCTCCATGCCCACCATGCCGTCCTGGATACCCTGAATCCCGATAGCAAGTGTGTTGTTAATCATGAGCAGCCATTCCTGTGACGAACCTTTGACCTGATTAACTCACATTTCTGGTCAATTTTCAATCAGCGGTGTGATGTTCAGATACCGAGACAGGATCGCCGGCATCTCGGCGGTATCGGTATTTTCCAACCAGGGAAGCACACCGAGGCAAGGCGCGCCGAGGTGGGTGGACAGGTAGTTCAGGGTATCCTGTTCGCAACTCATCACCTGTTCTTCGGGATGGTTACCTACCCAGCCTGCAACAACCAGTCCGTCGGCGCGAATCGCTTCGGCGCTGAGCATGGCATGATTGATACACCCCAGTTGCAGCGGCACAACCAGTATCACCGGCAGTTTCAACTCTCCCGGCACCGCTGCGTAGGTTTCCCGATCATTGAGTGGTACTTGCCAGCCACCGGCGCCTTCGATCAGCAGAAGATCGGCGGGGCGGATCTGCATGCCACGACAAAACCCGACGATTCGCTGGGCGGTGACCTGTTTTCCGGCCTGCTGGGCAGCTACGTGGGGGGCGATGGCGGGCTTGAGGGCGATGGGGTTGATGGTGTCGTAGGGTAGTTTTTCGGTGATGGCCGCCTGCAGCATCAGGGCGTCTTCGTTTCTCAGGCCCTCAGGGGTCTGGTCGCAGCCGGAAGCGATGGGTTTCATGGCCAGGGTTCGCTTGCCGGCGGATTTGGCCGCCTCGAGAATGGCTGCGGAGACGATGGTTTTGCCGACGCCGGTGTCGGTGCCTGTAATGAAATAAGTGTGTTTGGCCATGCCTGAAATGTTCCTACGATTAGCGTAAGACGAGGGCAGGGGTACTCTTTCCAGGACACGCTACAAGCACATCCATGTGCGCTTGATTCGGGCCATCCATGGCCCTCAACAGTCCTGGAAAGAGTACCCCTGCCCTCGCCCGATATTTTTCACGGGTAGTCCGGACTCAATTAAATCCAATACTATCGTTTAACCCAGTATATCCAGGCCGCGCAGTACCCAGCCTCAACGACGTTGTCAGCTCGCGTTGGATAGGCACGACACATCGCCCGAAAGCGCCCCGGCGCCGTCACCGTCCGCCGGCGCTCTTCGCCTCTAAACACCGCACCGAGTTCTTTCAACTCACGATTGAGGTGCATGGGCGACTGGTACGGCAGTGATATGGTTTCAGCAACCTGTTTTGCGTTTGGCAGAACCGTCTCCACGAGGGCCTGCCACTGCGTTTCCGGAACAAAGCGGTTTACGTGCGCCTGTCCCGGATCGGCCTCGGCCCAGGCCTGTTTCAGTTCAGACAAGGTGCCGTCCAACAGCGTCGATATGGCCAGTCGTCCGCCAGGCCTGAGAATTCTTCGGCACTCCCGAAGGATCAGCTCCGGCCGGGCGCTCCACTGAATCATCAGGTTACTGAAGATCAGGTCAACGCTGTTATCCGCCAACGGAATCTGTTCGGCATCAGCGTGTAGCCAGTAGATTGCTCCCGGGCTTTGATTGGCAGCCTCAGCCAGCATGCCCGCTGAAAGGTCTGCACCGGTAACCTCGGAATGGGGGTATTGCGCCACTAACTTCCGGCTAAACCAGCCGGTTCCGCAGCCCAAATCAAGCACCGATTCCGGCACTGGCGTGTCTGCAAGCTCGGCGAGCATGGCATCGCCCATGATTTTCTGTAGGCGGGAGGCACCGTCGTAGGTGGCACTGGCGCCACCGAAGCCGCGAGCAATGGACTGCTTGGTTCCGGTTCCGCCCTCAACAGGAGCCGTTGGCTCTATTCGGGTATAGATGGTCATAGCACTGGCTCCCGGGCCACGGCCTCACTCAGGATGGAACGGCTCTTCGCCAGGGCCTGCAGCAAACGGTCAACATCGGCTTCGGTATGGGCGGCGCTGAGCGTAACCCGCAAGCGGGCCTCGCCCTCCGGCACCGTGGGCGGCCGTATCGCCGTTACCAGCAGCCCCTCATCCTCCAGTGCGCGGCTGAGCGCCAACGCGGTCCAATTATTTCCGATCATGATGGGCTGAATGGGCGTTCGGGATGACATCAGCTCATAACCCAGATCCTGAGCACCTGCCCTGAATCGCTGGATTAATGCGTCAAGATGAGCGCGTCGCTCATCGCCGCTCTCAACAGCATCCAGGCTGGCGCAGGTTGCCGCGGCCAGTGCCGGCGGCATGGCGGTGGTGTAGATATAGGTCCGGGCCTTCTGTACCAGGTAGTCAATCAACACGTCAGAGCCAGCGACAAAGGCCCCGGAGGTTCCCACGCCCTTGCCCAGAGTACCGATCAACACCGGTACATCCTCCTGGCACAACCCGGCTTCCAGCACGCTCCCCCGGCCCTGTGGCCCGAGAACACCAATGCCATGGGCATCGTCCACCACCAGAAGCGCATCGTGAGCCTTACAGACGCGAGCCAGTTCCGTGAGTGGCGCAATGTCTCCGTCCATGCTGAACACGCCATCGGTAACCACCAGTTTGTGGCCGGAGGTTGCTGAGAGCATGGCTTCCAACGCGGCCACATCACCGTGAGCATAGCGGCGCACGCGGGCACGGCTGAGAATGCAGCCGTCAATGATCGAAGCGTGATTCAGTCGATCCGAGAAGATGGTATCGCCACGGCCCGCCAGTGCGGAAATGACCCCCATGTTTGCCATGTACCCGGTGGAAAAGAACAATGCCGCACTCCGCCGAGTGAACGCTGCCAGCCTCTGCTCAAGGCGATGATGGGCCTCGTGGTGGCCGCAAACCAGATGCGAAGCAGCTCCGCCCAGGCCAACCTCCGGCAGCGCCTGCTCCAGCGCCCGCATGTTTTCGCCGTGACTGGCCAGGCCCAGATAGTCGTTACTGCAGAACGACAACAACGACCGGCCATCCGCCGTCAGCGTCGGCTGCTGGGGGCCGGCGATCAGGCGGCGGGTTCTGTACAACCCGGCCTGCTTTCGTTCTTCTATCTCTTTGGCGAAGTCACGCATGCGGAATCACGCAGACTCCCGGGTCGCGTCGTAAAACATGTGCCGTGTGGCCTCATATTCCACCGCCTCGGCAATGGCCTCTTGCTCCTGCTCCTCGGTCGCACACTGCTCCCGCTGCTCAGGCCGGATGCCCAGCTTGCGGAACAACTGCATGTCCGCATCCGCCTCCGGGTTCGAGGTGGTCAGCAGTTTCTCACCGTAGAAAATGGAGTTGGCTCCCGCCATGAAACAGAGTGCCTGCATCTGCTCATTCATCTGCTCACGGCCCGCGGACAAACGTACATGGGAAGCCGGCATCATGATTCGGGCGACGGCGATAATGCGAATGAAATCAAATGGGTCCAGGTCTTCCACATCTTCCAGCGGCGTGCCCTTCACCTTCACCAGCATATTTACCGGTACACTCTCGGGGTGCTGGGGTAGGTTGGCCAGCTGAACCAGAAGACCAACGCGGTCATCCTCATCTTCACCCATACCCATGATGCCGCCGCAACAGACCTTCATGCCGGCCTTGCGCACGTTATCGAGCGTATCAAGACGGTCCTGGTAGGTACGGGTCGTGATGATGTGGTTATAGTATTTCTCGGAGGTATCCAGGTTGTGGTTGTAGTAATCCAGGCCGGCATCTGCCAGCTCCCGGGCTTCCTCTTCTTTGAGCATGCCCAGTGTCATACAGGTTTCCAGGCCCAGGGATTTCACCTGGCGGACCATATCCAGAACGTAGGGCATGTCTTTCTTTGACGGGCTACGCCAGGCGGCACCCATGCAGAACCGGGATGCCCCTTTTTCTCTGGCAACGCGGGCCTCAGCCACCACCTTCTCGATTTCCAGCAGCTTCTCCTTTTCAAGCCCAGTGTTGTAATGACCACTCTGCGGGCAATACTTGCAGTCTTCAGGGCAGGCACCGGTCTTGATCGAGAGCAGCGTGCTCACCTGAACCTCATTCGGGTCAAAGTGCTCCCGGTGGATGCTCTGGGCGCGAAACAGAAGATCATTGAACGGAAGATTGAAAAGCTCGCGAGCTTCCTGAAGCGTCCAGTCGTGGCGGGTAGCGGTGGCAGTCATGTGAGAGTCCTGTTAACCTTTCCGGGATTTTTGGTTTACGGATAAACCGCGATGATAAACGGACTGATCTCGCTGTCAACCTTGACAAAGGTTAAGGTTAACAACTCAAGACGCGCCGGACGCTGCGTCACCTGCCTCGCAGGCGCTGCCCAGGATGGCCTTTGCCAGGACTGCCGGAACGACCTGCCCGCCAACCGCTGGTGCTGCCAGACCTGCGCGCTGCCCTTGCCCTTTCCAACCCCGGATGGACGTTGTGGCGAATGCCAGGCCTCACCACCGTGCTATAGCCGTTCGCTGATCCCCTGGCGTTACCAGTTCCCGGTTGATGGCATGATCGGCCGCTACAAATACCACGGCCAGCACAAATTCGCGCGACCATTACTGGCGGGTTTTACCGACTACATTGAGCATCATCTGGCAACCGAGGGCCGGCCGCAGGTTCTGATCCCCGCCCCCATGCACTGGACCCGGCGCTGGCAACGGGGCTTCAATCAGGCCCAGGATATTGCCGAGGCGGTGGGAAGGCGGCTGGACCTGCCTGTCAACGCCCGTCTGGTGCGACGAACGCGACGAGTTCACGCACAACGGAAACTGAACCGGACAAGCCGACTGGCCAATCTTCAGGGGCTGTTTGAGGTTACCGGACCGGTGCCGGCAAATGTCGCCATTGTCGATGATGTGGTCACCACCGGCGCTACCGTTCGCGAGCTGGCATCGGTGCTGACCAGAGCGGGAGCCAGGGACATCCAGGTCTGGGCACTGGCGCGCACACCCGGCTGATCAATTGTCCAGTTTTGTCAGCACGTGTCCGGCGATGGCCAGACAGGAGGTGAGTCCGGGCGACTCAATCCCGAACAGATTGACCAGGCCACCAACACCATGGTCCTCAGGGCCATCGATGCGGAAATCCGCAAAGCCGCCATCCGGGCCCGCCAGTTTAGGGCGAATGCCCGCATAAGCCGGCTGCAGACGGGCCTCGTCCAGGGACGGCCACCAGCGCCGGATACTGTCGGCAAATCCACGAACACGCTGCGGATCGACCCGATAGCTTTCCTCGTCTATCCATTCCACATCCGGCCCAAACCTGGCCTGGCCAGCCAGATCGAGAGTCAGATGAATGCCGAGTCCACCGGGTTCGGGTATGGGATAGATCAGCGTATTGAATGGATGGCGGCCACTGAAGCTGAAATAAACACCACGGGCCAACCATTTTTTCGGCCGCGCACGCTCTGGCAACCCCGACCACAGCCCCGCAAGTGCCGGGGCACCAAGTCCAGCGGCGTTAATCACCTCCCGAGCCTTCAGTAACAGATCTCCGGCTTCACCCACCTTAAGAACATGCCCCTCAGGACCGGATTCGGCAGACACCACCGGGCTGTTGAACGCAATCTGGCCACCGGCGTCTTCCAGTTCACCCTGCAGCGCCAGCATCAGGCCATGGCTGTCCACAATCCCGGTTTCCGAAGACCAGAGCCCGGCAGTGGCCCGGATTGAGGGCAATTGGCACGCCATCGCGGCGCCCTCATATAACGCCAGGGACACACCGTTTCGGCCCGCCTGCGCCTGAATGCCAACAAGACGTTCGGCCTGCGCGGCATCACTGGCGATGATCCACTTGCCGCATTTTCGGTGCGCCACTTTGTGGCTGGCGCAGTATTCATAGAGCTGTTGTCGGCCTTCCACGCACAGCCGGGCTTTGAGGGAGCGCTCCGGGTAATAGATTCCGGCATGAATGACTTCGCTGTTGCGAGAGGATATGCCTTCACCAATGGCGGCACCGGCTTCCAGCACCAGCACCTCCCGCCCGGAACGGGCCAGCGCCCGCGCAATGGCAAGCCCGACCACGCCGGCACCGATCACCACGGTCTGTATACTGAACTGCTCCTGGGCCACTCTGCTTTCCTCTACCCGGTTCTCTGGTCGGGAAATTACCGCAGATCAACGCCGGTTGCATTACCTGCCCGCCAAGAACCGTTATACTTGCCCCAAGACAGAACGAACGCAGGGAGCCTGGCGATGTCTGATCGAAAACAGTTTATTACCGTCATGGTGGTTGCCGCGCTTTTTGTCGGCTGGATTGGCTGGCGCGGCTTTGAAGTGACCCACCTGAACGCGCAACTGAAAGAAGACAGAACCGTCGCCAGTTACCCGTACCAGCACCGGGTATTGCGGGTAGAGGGAGATACTGCCGTAATCAGTTCTCTTCGATCCCACTCGGTATCGACCCAGAAGGCCCTGACCGCCGTGTTCCCGGGCATGCGCCATCTGGCGGATACCCATCGTGAATGGCAGAAAGCTGAACGGGAGCTTGCTCAGGTTCAGGCCAGAGCCGGGGATCTTGTCCTGGCCACCGGGCGGGTCAACCGCATTCGCTGGGAGCTGGACGAAAACTGGTACCATCTGCAATCCATGAAAACCCGATACGACACCACATTCTGAGCCCTATGCAGACTGAACCTCCGGCGATCACCCCGTCCTCGCATCCCTACGATGCCCTCACCCCGGAAGTCATTCTGGATGCCATTGAGGCGGAGGGATTCGAGGTCAACGGCCGGCTCTTTGCCCTGAACAGCTATGAGAACCGCGTCTATCAGGTCGGCATTGAAGACCAGCCACCGGTAATTGCCAAATTCTACCGTCCAGACCGCTGGCCGGATTCGGCGATTCTGGAAGAACACGAATTCACCCTGTCACTGCAGGAGGCCGGAGTTCCAGTGGTTGCCCCTTTGGTGCTGCCGGGCGGGCATTCCCTCGGCCAGTATGGGGATTTCAGATTCGCGGTATTTCCGCAGCGCGGCGGCCAGGCCCCGGATACCAGTGTGACCGACACCCTGTATCGACTTGGCCAGTGGCTGGGGCAGATTCACAACATTGGTGCCCTTAAACCCTTTGAGCACAGGCCCGGGTTTGATCTGTTGGCGGGGCTGGAACAGAACAACCAGCTGCTGGTGGAAGGTAACTGGATTCCCGATGATCTCAAACCGGCCTGGAACTCCCTGATTCCGGACCTGATCGCCAACTGCCGCGAACGGATAGCCGAAGCCGGCCCGGTAGACACCTTACGTATTCACGGTGATTGTCACGCCGGCAACATACTGTGCCGGGATGAAACCATGCTGTTTGTGGATCTGGACGACTGCCGCACGGGTCCGGCGGTTCAGGACATGTGGCTGCTTCTGAACGGAGACGCCAGTGAACGGGGCGCCCAGCTTGGCGAATTGCTTGAAGGCTATGAAATGTTCCGGGATTTCAATCGTCGCGAACGCCACCTGATTGAACCCTTGCGATGCTACCGGCAGATCACCCACTGCGCCTGGCTGGCAAGGCGCTGGGAAGATCCGGCGTTTCCGAGATTCTTCCCCTGGTTTTCACAGCCGCGTTTCTGGTCAGACCAGATCCTGTCTTTACGGGAACAGCTGGCCGCGTTACAGGAACCGGCCATCAGCCTGCCGGGCCAATTCTGATTTTCCGACACGAGGTACCCATGAGCGATAACGAACAGCGTTTCACAGCCAAGAGCCTGATTGTGACCGGAGTTGCTGCCATCGTCGGCACGGTACTGGTGCTGGAAGCGTCTGGCCGGATTGATCACTCCGACAACAAGGACCACGCTCCGGTGGGTGAATTTACCGCCATCCACGTCAAACCCGGCGAAACCTTCCGTATGTCCCGAAAATCCTCGGAGCTGCATGCCGTTTGTGAAAACGGTTACCTGGCCATTGCCGCTGACGTCGACCCATCCTTCCGGGGCATCCTGGTCGATTACAAGAACCGGGGGGTTCGCTGCGCACGGCCGTCCCCTACCGACAAGGATCTGGCGACACCTCGCCCCGATGAGCGCGAGGCCGGAGCGGGCGATGAGTAATCGTACGCCCCCGGAGCAACTGACCGACCGGTTATTTGCCACTGAGCGCAATCCCGAGGATTTTCGCTTTGACGCGTCCGTCGCCCGGGTGTTTCCGGACATGATCCGCCGCTCTGTCCCCGGCTACACCACCATCATCCCGATGATTGAGGTGATCACGGAACAGTACGTTCAGCCGGGCTCACATTGTTACGACCTGGGCTGCTCGCTCGGCGCGTCCACGCTTGCCATGCGCCATGGCATCCCCTACCCGGACTGCACCCTGGTGGGCGTGGATAACTCCGAGGCCATGATTGAGCGCTGCGAGCATTATGTCGCCCTGGATGACCACGACCTGCCGGTAACACTACTCTGCGAGGACATCCTGAGCACCGAACTGAGCAATGCCTCAGTCACCACCCTGAACTTCACGCTGCAGTTCGTGCCGCCCGAGCAGCGGTTGGCCCTGCTGACCCGTATCGGCGACGCCACCCTGCCCGGCGGCGTGCTGGTTCTGTCCGAGAAGATCCGATTTGAATCCGACGCGGAACAGGCCATCCAGACCCGCCTTCATCACGAGTTCAAGCGGGCCAACGGCTATTCGGACCTGGAAATCAGCCAGAAGCGTGCCGCCATCGAGAAAGTACTGATCCCGGAAACCCTGGCAGACCACCGGGATCGATTGCAGCGCGCCGGCTTTGACCAGGTACTGGTGTGGTACCAGTGCTTCAACTTTGTCTCGATGCTGGCCATCAAGAACTCCTGACTTATCCACCGAAAGACATACCATGGCACTGTTTGACTGGCACAAGCACTTTGATCCCGTTCTTTCCTACCTGAACGAAACCGGTAACACCCGGTGGACCACAGCCCTGAAAGAACAACTCACTCGACGGTTTGAGGACAACCCCCACGGCGATATGGCACGCTGGCACAACGCACTGCAGTCCTTGCCAGACGTTGCCGATGCCAGGGTCGACCTGAATCAGTCTGCAATCACGTTGACCAGCCCCGGCGGCCTGGATCCAGACGCCATGACCCGCCTTGAGAACGGATTACGGGGACTGATGCCCTGGCGTAAGGGCCCGTTCGATTTCTTCGGCACCTACATTGACACCGAATGGCGCTCAGACTGGAAATGGGACCGGGTAGCACCGCATCTGGCGGATCTGGCGGGGCGTACCATTCTGGATGTGGGCTGCGGCTCCGGCTACCATTGCTGGCGCATGGCTGGAGCGGGGGCCAGGCAGGTGATCGGCATCGACCCGGGGCTGTTGTTCATGTTCCAGTTCCTGGCGGTCAAAGGGTATCTGGGCCAGGCTCCGGTCGATCTGCTCCCGGTGCGCATGGAAGACCTCCCGGCCGACATGGAATGCTTTGACACCACCTTCTCCATGGGCGTGCTGTATCATCGTCGTTCACCGCTGGATCATCTGCTGGAACTCAAGGGCACGCTGCGTCGCGGCGGCGAACTGGTGCTGGAAACCCTGGTTGTAGACGGCCCGGAGGGCTACAGCCTGATGCCCGAAGACCGTTACGGCCAGATGCGCAACGTCTGGTTCTTGCCGAGCTGCCCGACCCTGCTCCGGTGGCTGGACAGAACCGGGTTCCGCAACGCCCGGGTGGTAGACGTCAGTGAGACCACCACCGATGAGCAGCGCCAGACCGACTGGATGCGTTTCAATTCGCTGGCGGACTTTCTGGACCCAGACAATCCCTCGAAAACCATTGAGGGCTACCCGGGCCCCAAGCGGGCGACACTGATCGCGGAAAAGCCCTGACCCCCTGCACCGGAAAACCGGCACAAAAAAACCGCCTGGGGCATCCACCACAGGCGGTTTTTATTAGCTTCTGAAATTACTCTCCGAACGGATGCCGCAGAGTAATGGTTTCCACACGATCCGGACCGGTGGAAATAATATCAATCGGCGCCTCGATCTGCTCTTCCAGGAAGCGGATATAGGCCTTGGCATTCTCCGGCAGCTGATCCACGCTGGTCAGGCCAACCGTGCTCTCGCTCCAGCCCGGCAGCTCCTCATACACCGGCTCGATATCACTGTAGCTGTCGCAGCCGATGGGGGGACGGGTGATTTCGCCGTTCGGAGTCTTGTAGCCAATACACACCTTCACCGTTTCCAGACCGTCCAGAACGTCCAGCTTAGTCAGGCAGATACCGGACACACTGTTGATCTGGATAGCATGGCGCAGAGCGACCGCATCAAACCAGCCACAACGGCGGGAACGACCTGTGGTGGTGCCCACTTCGTTGCCCTTGACGGCGAGGTGCTTGCCCATGTCGTCAAACAGTTCGGTCGGGAACGGGCCGGAACCTACCCGGGTCGTGTAGGCCTTGGTGATACCCAGCACATAGTCCAGATACAGCGGACCAAAACCGGAGCCTGTAGCGGTGCCGCCAGCGGTGGTATTGGAGGACGTCACGTACGGATAGGTACCCAGGTCGATATCCAGCAACGAGCCCTGAGCGCCTTCGAACAGGATGTGCTCTCCGCGCTTGCGGTAGTCGTGCAAAATATCGGTTACGTCTGCGGCCATGGGCAGGATTTCCTCGCCCATCTGTCTGAGTTCTTCCAGGGCCGCATCGATATCCTCGGCCTCTTCCTTGAAGTACTCGGTGAGAACGAAGTTGTGGTACGACATGATTTCCCGCAGCTTGATCTCGAAATCGGCGGGGTTGCACAGGTCACCCAGCCGAACACCCCGGCGGGAAACCTTATCCTCATACGCAGGGCCAATTCCCCGGCCGGTGGTACCAATCTTGTCATTGCCACGGGCACGTTCGCGGGCCTGATCAATACGCACGTGGGTGCGCAGGATGATCGGGCAAGCCAGGCTGATTTTCAGGCGGTCACGAACGGCAACACCGTTAGCCTCCAGCTCCCGCACTTCTTTCAGCAGGGCTTCCGGCGACAGCACCACACCGTTACCGATGAGGCACTGGACATCCTGCCGCAGTATGCCGGACGGAATCAGGTGCAGAGCCGTCTTCTTACCTTCGATCACCAGTGTGTGACCGGCATTATGCCCGCCCTGAAAGCGGACAACGGCAGCCACCTTGTCTGTCAGAAGGTCAACAATCTTGCCCTTGCCTTCATCACCCCACTGGGTGCCCAGCACAACTACGTTTTTACCCATGATTCTCTCTCAATTCAGACGGGCCAGAAGCACACGCCCTGAAGATTTACCCCGGAAATTAAACAAAAACGGCTCAGGCGATGGTTTCTACCACCCATTGGCCATCACGATTCACCAGTTGACGGTCACACCCCCGCTCCGAAGGATCCGTCTCACGATCATCCGGCAATGCCCGGATCACCGTTTCAGTCATTCTCAGGCCGGAAATCACGCCTTCCAGCGCGGCGTCGTTGTCCGCTGGCGCCCATATGGCCCCGGCTTTACGGAACGGGCGTTCGCCCAGCGACACCAGTGCACGGATATCCAGGCTGAACCCGGTGGCAGGCCGCGCGCGACCAAAGTCACTGCCAATAGCATCATATCGGCCACCTTTCGCCACGGCATCGCCATGGCCCGGCACGTAGGCCGCAAACACCAGACCGGTGTGATAGTTGTATCCGCGCAATTCACAAAAATCGAAGCCCAGACTGACTTCCGGAAAATCCCGGTTGAGCATGTCCGCGACGCGGGCAAGCTGATCAAGCGCCGCATCGATGGCGCCAGAAGCGCCACTGAGGATTTCCCGGGCATCGGCCAGAGATTCCACCCCACCGCTGACCCTGGCCAGCTGGCGCAACCGGCAACCAGCAGAGCCCGGCACACAATCCCCCAGCAGGCGATCCAGCTCGGGTACGGACTTGCGTGCCATGGCATCAAATACCGCCGCTTCGGTATCACGATCAAATCCGGCGTCGGAGACCAGGCTTTCATAGATTGAAACGTGAGCCAGGTCCAGATGCAGCCTGGGCAAACCGGCCACCCGCAAGGTTTCCAGCATCAGGCTGATCACTTCCATATCGGCCGCTTCGGAGCCACTACCAAACAGCTCGCAACCGGCCTGAATCGGTGTGCGCCCGGTCAGCATATGGCGCGGCCGGGTATGCAGCACATGGCCGGCATAACACAACCGGGTAATGCCATCCTGGCCCAGGGTATGCGCGTCTATGCGGGCAGCCTGGGGCGTCATGTCGGCGCGAACGCCCATCATCCGACCAGTCAGCTGATCGGTCAGTTTGAACGTCTGCAGTTCCAGGTCGTGGCCTGTACCGGTAAAGAGGGATTCGAGATATTCAATCAGCGGAGGAATAACCAGCTGGTAGCCCCAGCGCTGGCAGGTATCCATAACATCCCGGCGCAGGGACTCGATCCGCCCGGCCAGCGGCGGCAGAATGTCCTCTACCCCGTCAGGCAGTAACCAGCGATCAGATACAGTCATGAGATTCTGTTGTCCGTTTTTCCCTCGCTGGCCATGGAGCCAGGGGGTAACTCAGGATTTAGGCGCTCGGGCTCGGAAAACCCGACACAAAACCGCCAGAATTTTACACGGTTGGCAGACACAAAAAAACCGGAATCCCGGGGTTCAGCAAAATTTCCCCGCAGATTCCGGTTTAGCTGGTGTCAGCCGGCTCAGTTAGCGCCGGCCGGATTCTTCAGGAACTTCATGAAGTCACTGTCGGAATCAATCACCATGATGTCATCCTTGCTGGAGAAGGTGTTCTGGTACGCCTGCAGGCTGCGGTAGAAGCTGTAGAACTCTTCGTTGGCACCATAAGCCTCGGCGTAAATGGTGGCGGCTTCACCATCACCTTCACCACGGGTGGTCTCGGCTTCGGCAAAGGCGTTCGCCAGAATCACCGTTTGCTGACGATCGGCATCAGCACGGATACCCTCGGCCAACTCCTGA
The DNA here is from genome assembly GCF_002049515.1 of Marinobacter sp. tcs-11. Taxonomy (NCBI): domain Bacteria; kingdom Pseudomonadati; phylum Pseudomonadota; class Gammaproteobacteria; order Pseudomonadales; family Marinobacteraceae; genus Marinobacter; species Marinobacter sp. tcs-11. The sequence continues at coordinate 171,796 of NZ_LLYU01000005.1, forward strand.
CCGCGGGAACGGAATTCCTGGGCCAGCTTCTGGCGTTCAGTCGCCATCCGACGGTAGACGTTCTCGCTCACCTGACCCGGCAACTCGATCGCCTTGACACGAATATCAAGCACCTCGATACCGAACTCCTTGACGGACGTCTCGTTCACACGATCACGCAGAGTGTGCATCAGCTCATCACGCTGACCGGACACCACTTCGTGCATGGTGCGTACACCGAACTCATCACGAAGACCGTTGTCCACGCGGGACAGGATCAGCGTCTGGGCACGGAATTCGTCACCGCCGGTGGAACGATAGAACTGGTCCACATCACGGATTTTCCAGGCCACATAGGAATCCACATCCAGCGGCTTCTTCTCAACCGTCAGGTACTGACGGGATGGCAGATCCATGGTCAGCACCCGGATATCGAATTCCCGGATCTGATCGATGACCGGCACCTTGAAATGCAGGCCAGCCTGGATATTGGTCTCTACCAGCTCCCCGAAGCGAAGTTTCACGCCCCGATGGGTCTCCGGGATGATGTACACACTGGACAGCACGAGCAGGACAACAATGAGGGCGCCTGCAAGGCCCACTACACCTTTAGGTCCCATAACTTATCTGCTCCTCCGGGTATTGGTATCCTGGCGGGTGCGCAGCTCCTGCAGCACCTGGTCGGTCAGGGTCTGGATATCCACCTGCTGGCCACTGCTACCGGACATCCGGCTGCCAGATGACGACAGGGAACCCTGTGTCAGACGATCCAGGGGCAGATACATCATGTTGCCGCTGCTCTCGGTATCGACAAAGATTTTGCTGCTGTTACCCAGCACCTGCTCCAGAGCCTGGATGTACATGCGCTCACGGGTAACCACCGGGGCCTGCTCGTACACGGCCAGCAACTGATTGAAGCGTGCAGTTTCACCGCGCGCCCGCTCGATCACTTCCTGCTTGTACGCGTTGGCTTCCTCGATCATGCGCTGTGCCTGACCTCGGGCCTCGGGAACAATCTTGTTACGGTAGGTTTCGGCCTCTTCCTTCAGGCGCTGCTCATCCTCGCGAGCACGCTGAACCTCGCGGAACGCATCCTGCACCGGAGCCGGCGGCTGAGTGCTTTCAACGTTGACCCGGACAATTTCAAGGCCGGTGCCATACTCTCTCAGGAAGCTCTGCAGGCGCTGCTCAACCCGCACCGCAAGTTCCGCACGACCTTCGGTCAGCACGTCATCCAGGGACGAGCTACCGACTTCATGGCGCAGGGCGCTGTCGGTGGCAAATGCAAGGGCCTGGTTGGAGTCACGGACATTGAGCACATACGCCTGGGCATCACCCACGCGATACTGGACCTGAAGATCGACGGTCACCAGGTTTTCATCCTGGGTCAGCATCTGGCCGGAAGACTCGGCAGTACGGATGCTGGTAACGCGAACCTTGTTGACGGTATCAATCAAGGGCACCTTGAACCGCAGGCCCGGGTTTTCGGTACGGTTATACTCACCGAAGCGCAGCACCACCGCCCGCTCCTGTTCGTCCACGGTATAGAACGACTGATAGATGACATAACCCACCACCAGAATGGCCGCAATGGCCAGAATGGCACCAAATCCACCTGCGCTGCCGCCGGAGCTGCTGCCACCGCCAGAGTTGCCGCCTTTGCCGCCAAGCATGCGATTCAGCTTGTCGAGCCCTTTCTTCAGCGCTTCATCGAGGTCTGGTGGCCCCTGATCATTGCCGCGACGACCACCACCGGTTCCCCAGGGATCGTTGTCGTTACGGTTTCCACCCGGTTCATTCCAGGCCATAGTTCTCTCCGTTCGTGTTTAATCGAATGGCTGCAAATACTAGGGATTTATCAAGGCCCCGGCAATAGCAGGGGCCATTCAGACCGGCCGGCTTTCCAACCGGATCACGTCCTCACGTACACCGGCACGGCTCAAAAGCTGCAGCCAGTCCCGGTTCTGCAGCCGGACTTCCAGCACCTGATCGCCGTTGTCGCAATGCTCTTCACTCAGTACCGAACCCGCTTCGTGCAGAAGCGCTCTAAGCTTGCCATCGGCAGGGCCAAGACGCACAAAGTGGTGCACCACATCCTCTGCAAGACGCTCAACAATCGCGTCGAACAGCAGCGGCAGCCCCTCTCCCGTTACGGCTGAAACCCAGGCTCGCACCGGCAAACCTTCTTCGTTGCGATCAATCCGGGGCTCGAAACCATCAAGCAGATCGATCTTGTTGAACACCTGCAGCATCGGAATCTCATCGGCTCCGATTTCTGCCAGAACGTTTTCCACCTGTTCGATGTTTTCATCCCGACGGCTGTCGTGACAGTCGATCACGTGCAACAGCAACGTGGCCTGGGTGGTTTCTTCCAGCGTCGCCCGGAATGCCTCCACCAGCTTGTGCGGCAAATGGCGGATGAAGCCCACTGTGTCGGCCATTACGACCGGCCCGATGTCGGGAAGTTCCAGCCGGCGCAGGGTCGGATCCAGGGTCGCAAACAACTGGTCTGCTGCATATACGCTGGACGTGGTAATTCGGTTGAACAGCGTGGACTTGCCGGCGTTGGTATAACCCACCAGTGACAACGTAGGTATGTCGGCACGCTTGCGGGCGCGACGGCCCTGATCCCGTTGCTTGCGGACCTTTTCCAGACGCCGGTGAATGGATTTGATGCGTTCGCGCAACAGCCGGCGGTCGGTTTCGAGCTGGGTTTCACCCGGCCCCCGCAAACCGATACCACCCTTCTGGCGTTCGAGGTGAGTCCAGCCCCGTACCAGCCGGGTAGACATATGCTCCAGCTGCGCCAGTTCCACCTGCAGCTTGCCCTCGTGGGTGCGGGCCCGCTGCGCAAAGATATCCAGGATCACGCCGGTGCGATCAAGCACCCGGCACTTGAGCTCGCGCTCAATATTACGTTCCTGGCTCGGGCTCAGGGCATGATTGAACAGCACCACATCCGCTTCGGAGGCGGCCACCGCATCCCGGATTTCCTCAAGCTTGCCCTCTCCCACAAAAAAACGCGGGCTGGGCTGCTTCCGGGTGCCAGTTACAGTAGCAACCGGCTCTACGCCGGCGGATGTCACCAGTTCCCGGAACTCTTCCGGATCTTCGGTATCGTCGTGGGCGGTAAAATCAATGTGAACGAGAACCGCCCGTTCTCCGACATCTGGACGCTCAAACAAGTTTCATCAACTCCATAAACACAAACACCCGCGACCATTCAAGCACATAGGCTGTCCTGGAGCGCGGGTGTGAAAGCGGGAAAAGCAGGCGTTATCAGTCTTCAGACTCACCTTCACCTGCCGGGTTCTGCTGCGGTAGCCGGACGTTACGAGCAGGAACCACAGTGGAAATAGCGTGCTTGTAAACCATCTGGCTCACCGTGTTCTTGAGAAGAATCACGAACTGGTCAAAAGACTCAATCTGGCCCTGAAGCTTGATACCATTGACCAGAAAGATGGAAACCGGAATGCGTTCCTTGCGCAAGGCATTGAGGTAAGGGTCTTGTAAAGAGTGCCCTTTTGACATGTGTTTTCTCCTGTTTATAAGTAAATGCAGATCGTCATTATTCAACGTTAAATGTGGTGTGAAGCCCGGATTTTTTCAAGGTATCCAGCACCACTTGCGGGTCGGCGGAGTCCAGCCAGTGCACATCTCGCCATTTTCGCAACCAGGTAAGCTGCCGTTTCGCCAACTGACGGGTGGCGGCAACGCCCTTGGCAACAAAGCTGTCGTAATCCTCGTTGCCTGACAGGTAATCCCAGGCCTGTCGATAACCCACGCAACGCATCGAGGGAAGATCGGGGCTGAGATCACCTCGCGCCATCAAGGCACGGACTTCATCAAGGAAGCCTGCTTCCAGCATTGCCAGAAACCGTTTCTGTATCCGCGAATGCAGCACAGAGCGCTCGGCAGGCGCCAGGGCAAACTGAAAAACAGTATACGGCAGGCCAGCGCTTTCGTCTGCCTGCCAGCTGGTAAAATACGTGTAATCCTCAATACCAGACTGCCGCTGTTGCCCGGAAGTTCCCGATTCTGACTTCCAGAACGAGGAGATCGGCTTATTTGTGAGCCGAATCACTTCAATGGCCCGCATCAGGCGCTGACGATTATTGGGATGAATCAGGCGAGCGGCCTCCGGATCTTTGTCTGCCAATTCCTGATGCAGCGTGTCCCAGCCATCGCATTCGGCTTCCCGCTCGATCTCTGCCCGCAGCTCCGGACTTGCCGACGGCAGATTAGACATGCCATGCAGTAATGCCTTGAAGTACATCATGGTGCCGCCCACCAGCAACGGGATCCGGCCACGGCCAGATATCTCGCTCATGGCCGCCAACCCATCGCGGCGAAAATCCGCCGCGGAATAGGTCTCCGCCGGATCACAGATATCGATCAATCGATGTGGTGCCAGGGCGAGCTCTTCAGGTGAAGGTTTAGCGGTGCCAATATCCATGCCACGATAAACCATCGCGGAATCCACACTGATGATCTCACAGGGCAACTCACGGCAGAGCTCAATGGCAAGATCGGTCTTGCCAGACGCAGTCGGCCCCATCAGAAAGATCGTTGGCGGCAATGAACCCTGCTGGGAGCGGTTATCGGGAATCACCGCTTAGCGCCCCCGTAAAAACAGCTTGTCCAGTTCAGACAGGGTGACCAGGGTCCAGGTGGGCCGGCCATGGTTGCACTGTCCGCTGCGCTCCGTTGCTTCCATATCGCGAAGCAACGAATTCATTTCTGGAATCGTGAGCTGCCGGTTTGCCCGCACCGCCCCATGGCAGGCCATGGTGCCGAGCAATTCATGGGTGACCGCTTCAACGCGATCACTCTGGCCGTGCTCAATCAGATCTGCCAGCACATCGCGCACCAGCTGCTCAGTGTCTGCCCCTCGGAGCAATGCCGGGATCTGCCGCACTGCCAACGTCTCTGGCCCGATACGCTCAATCTGCAGACCAAGGTGCTGCAGCTCTTCACCATGGCTCTCCGCAAGCGCCGCCTCTTTCTGGCTCACTGCCAGTGACAGGGGCACCAGCAAAGGCTGGCTCTTAAGATCCTGTTCGACCAGGGCCCGCTTCATGCGCTCATAAGTAATACGCTCATGGGCGGCATGCATATCCACCACGATCAGGCCGGCACGGCTCTGGGCCAGAATGTAGATTCCGTGCAGCTGGGCAATCGCATAACCCAGTGGCGGCTCTTCCGCATCATCCCTGGGCGGCGTAACCGAAGCTGACGCCGCTGGCATTTCTGCCCGGGCAACGGGTGTTGAAACACCGCCACCCTCATTCAACGACTGGTAAAACGCCATCTGATCACTGGCCCGCCACTCCTGCTGGGGTGACTGCCCGGGCGACGACGGATAAGCCTCAGTGCGTGACTGTGTGGGCCAGGGTCCCGATGTACCCGGGGCACTGAAACCGCCAGCCGAATGCTCGGGTTCAACAACCGCAGACTCACGACCAAAGGATTGGGCCGCCGCCCCACGGAGATGATCGTCCGGGCGTACATCCGCCAGGGCTCGATGCAGAGTCCGGAAAATAAAATCGTGAACCAGCCGGCCGTCGCGGAACCGAACCTCATGCTTGGTTGGGTGAACGTTGACATCCACCGTAGCCGGATCTACCTCCAGGTACAGCACAAATGCAGGGTGACGGTTGTTGTACAGAACGTCCCGGTAGGCCTGGCGAACTGCATGGGCGACCAGTTTGTCCCGGATCACCCGGCCATTCACAAAAAAGTACTGCAGATCTGCCTGACTGCGGGAAAAGGTCGGCAGCGCCACCCAACCCCAAAGGCGCAACCCGGTGGCCTCGGCATCAATAACCACCGCATTGTCGATAAACTGCTGGCCACACAGCGAACCAATCCGACGTTCCTTGTCCAGATCCGTCTCAGCAGGGCGCAGGCTTTGCACCACTCTCTGGTTATGACGCAGGGTAAAACCGGTATCGAACCGACTCAGAGCCTGACGGCGAACACACTCTTCAACGTGGTTGAATTCGGTTTTTTCCGTGCGCAGGAATTTGCGGCGGGCAGGAGTATTGAAGAACAGATCCCTCACTTCAACCGTGGTACCCACGGGATGGGCCGCCGGTGAGATGCGAGCATCCATGTCGCGGCCTTCCACCTCAACACGGGCCGCCGCTTCCTGCAACTCGGTACGGGAGGTGAGGGTCAGGCGTGACACGGAGCTGATACTGGCCAATGCCTCACCCCGGAATCCCAGAGAGGCCACAGCCTCAAGATCATCCAGGGTCAGGATTTTGCTGGTGGCATGCCGGCTCAGGGCCAGAGGCAGGTCCGCCTCTTCAATACCGGAGCCGTCGTCACGCACCCGGATCAGTTTTGCCCCACCCTGCTCGATCTCCACATCGACGCGCGAGGCCCCGGCATCCAGGGCATTTTCAACCAGCTCTTTAACAACAGAAGCAGGACGTTCTACCACCTCCCCGGCAGCAATCTGGTTGGCAAGCCGGGGGGACAGTAACTGGATGTGGGGCATATCCGGGGACTACCTCTTGATCAGGATGAGGGGATGCGAATGGTTTGCCCTACCATAACACGATCATCGTTCATCCCGTTAAAGCGCATCAGCTCGCTGACGGTGGTCTGATTCTCCCGGGCAACGCCCGAGAGAGTATCACCTCGCTGTATCCGGTACTGGCTGACGTCGGTGCCACCCCGGTTTTGCTGTTTTTCCCAGGCCAGCAAAGTGCCGGGAGGTGGTGTGCGACGAAAATACTGCTCGATGCCATCGAAAATGGCGTTGGCCAGCTTGTTGCGGTACCACTCGGACGCAAGATTCTTCTCTTCGGTCGGATTCGAGATGAAACCGGCCTCCACCAGAATCGAGGGGATGTCCGGCGACTTCAAAACCACAAATGCCGCCTGCTCCACCCCCTGTTTGTGAAGCTTGGCCACACGGCCCAACCGGCCCAGCACGGAATCTCCAACCCCCAGACTGGCGTTGATACTTGCGGTCATGGAGAGATCCAGCAATACCCCGGCCAGCATGTCATCACGGCCATCCAGAGAGACACCGCCGGCACCACCGATCAAATCTGAACGGTTCTCGCTCTGGGCGAGCCATCGAGCCGTTTCACTGGTGGCACCGCGCTGAGACAGCGCGAAGACGGATGCTCCCCGTGGCTGCGGCGTTCTGAAGGCATCGGCGTGCACGGACACGAACAGATCCGCGTTGTACTTGCGGGCCAGCAAGGTGCGGTTCCGCAAGCCCACGTAATAATCGCCTGTCCGAGTAAGCTTGGCCGTGAACCCTTTCTGCTGGTTGATCAGATCGGCCAGACGCTTTGCCATTCTCAGCACGACATCCTTTTCCCGGGTCCCCCGGGGCCCGATTGCGCCCGGATCTTCGCCGCCATGACCGGCGTCGATAACCACGATAATGTCACGCTTACCGGCAGAATCCTGGGTCACCGTCGGGCTCGTCGCCCGATCGAGACGGCTGCCCTGTTCGTCAATCAAATCGACCACCAGACGATGGCCATACTGCTGATTCGGCTCCAGCACAAAGCTGCGAGGCTTGATATCACTTTTCAGATCCAGCACCACCCGCAAATCGTTACCATTCCTTGGCGCGCTGCGAATACGCTGAATGGGGCTACCGGAAAGGTCGACCTTGCTGAAATCCGTGCCGAGAGCAGCATCCTTCAGATCAATAACCAGCCGGGACGGTCCACTCAGAGAGAATACGTTGTGCTCAACCAGACCGGCAGTGTCCAGCACCAGGCGGGTATGATCCGGAGCCGGCCACAAACGCACCCCCTCGACACGGGTACCGGCCAAAACTGTACTGGCTGAAAGCAACAGCGCCATAATCACCAAGATTTTCATGAATCCGGCCCTATCAGTTCTATTTCATTAAGCAAGGAAGCCCCAAGCTCCGAACGGGCGCGCAATACCACAGAGCGCCCCTGACCTTCCCGTTCAAGATGGATTTCCAGATCCGGATCAGGCAAGACTCCCTGACCACGCTCCGGCCACTCAATAATCCGGATGCTCTGGCTGGCAAAATAATCCCGGATTCCCATGTATTCCAGTTCCTCGGGGTCACCCAGCCGGTACAGATCAAAATGGTACACCGGTGGTTCCAGGTGTTCGTAGGGTTCAACCAGTGTATAGGTCGGGCTCTTGACGGCACCCTCGTGGCCAAGCCCTCTCATAACACCACGGCTCAGGGTCGTCTTGCCCATCCCCAATTCGCCGTCGAGAAAAACGGTGAGGCCTTCCCGGGCATGACTGGCCAACCGGGCCAACTCACCACCAAGTTTTTCCGTCTCGGCCTCATCTTCCAGAAACAACCGGCGTTCATTACCAAAAATACTCATCGATTCCCCCGGTCACTAAAACATTCAGGCCGCTCCGACCTTACCAGCACCTGTGGCACGGCTTCGATCACATCAGCCGGGAGCAGCCCCATATAGCCTTTATTCTGCCCCGCCTCATCCGCGGCCGCCAGATGTAAAGCCGCTGAAGCCATTACCGCCTGACGGGCGGACGGAATTTGCCCGAGAAATGCCCCCAGGATGCCCGACAGCACATCGCCCATGCCCCCTGTCGCCATCCCCGGATTACCGCCCGGTATTATGCCGGGCACTCCGCTGCCGGTGGCAACAACCGTACCCGCACCTTTGAGCAGGACAATGCCATGCCACAGCTTCTGTATGCGTGCTGCCGCTCCCATCCTGTCCGCCTCGACTTCCTGAACACTGCAGCCCAGCAGCCTGGCCGCTTCTCCCGGGTGGGGCGTCAGCACATGGTTGTCCGCCGGCGCCGGGGCGCGGTCGGCCATGATGTTGAGTGCATCTGCGTCCAACACTCTGGGCTTGCCACTGGCAATAACCTGCTGCAGCATTTGCTGTCCCCAGGCGGACTGGCCGATCCCGGGTCCGCAGACCACGACATCGGGTTTCTCCAGTAAAGCCGGCAACTCAGACCCGTGGGTTACACCCCTGACCATCAACGACGGACAACGAGCCAGCGCAGCGGTAACGTATTCCGGCCGGGTGGCCAATGACACCAACCCGGCGCCGGCCCTGGAGGCCGCCTCTGCAGCCATTATACCCGCCCCGCCGAAACCGTGATCGCCTGCCACCACCAGGACATGACCGAACATGCCCTTGTGGGCGTTAGCGGGGCGTTCCGGCAACCAGGACTGGCATCGCGCCCAGGGATAAAGCTCGGCCAAGGGCATTTCCCCGCTCTGCTGACCGGCGTTAATCGCCCCCAGCGCTTCAAACATTACCTGACCACAGACACCCGCGCCTGCGCCGGTGAAGAGGCCAGTCTTGGCGCCGATAAAAGTGACCGTCACATCGGCATGCACCACATCCCCTGTCGCGGCACCGGTTGTGGCATCCAGGCCGGACGGCAAATCCACCGCCAATACAGGCTTTCCGGATTGGTTCAACTGACCAATAACATTGGCAAAGGGCTCCCTGGGCGCGCCGGTTACTCCGGTACCGAGCATGGCATCTACCACCACCGCAGCGCTATCCATCCGCGCTTGCAAATCGGCATCGGACAGGGCACTGCCTTCAAGAATCTCGACACCATCGGCCCGGGCTTTCTGGCACGCAGACCGGGCGTCGCCCGTGAGCTTTTCCGTCGGCGCCACGGCAACACACGCCACATCAATGCCATGACGCTTAGCGTTGGCGGCCACCAGGTAACCATCACCGCCATTATTGCCAGCTCCGCACAACACAAGCACAGGCTGCGCACCAGGCCAGAATGCCACCAGATGGCGGAACGCCGATCTAGCTGCCGTTTGCATCAATTCGAAGCCATCCACCCCCTGCTGTTCAATCAGATAGCGATCCATCGCCCGCACCGAGTCGGCGGAATAGAGCGCTTCTGGTAGACTGTGCTCGGAAACAGAGGGCATTTGCCGGGAACTCCCAGATACAGAAACCGGTTTAAGAAAATTGGCCAGATACCTGTAAAGCATAGCAAAACAGGAAAAAAGGTCATAACTTAATCAAATTAAATCTTCGCAGGGCCGCACCTGCCAGCAGTCCACTATGGCCGTTACTCCAGAACACCCAGCTTCAGAAACGCTCCATACAGAGCTCGCGGACCTGCCTGCACAGATCCGCCGTTGGGCACGGGAGCTGGGCTTTTCCGATGCCGGGATTACCCAGGCGGAGACGGGGCCTCACGCTGAACGCCTGCAGCGCTGGCTGGCAGCAGGTTACCACGGCCAGATGGCCTACATGGCCGACCATGGCGACAAACGTTACACACCCGACTCCCTGGTACCCGGGACCACCCGGGTCATTTCCGTCCGACTGGATTACCTGCCAGCACCTGACAACCCGAAACAAGTGCTTACTGACCGGGAACGGGCCTACGTTACTCGCTACGCCCTGGGGCGCGACTACCACAAACTGATGCGCAAACGCCTGGCCACGCTGGCAAAATGGATTGACGAGGCTGTCAACGGCTATGACTACCGGGCATTTGTCGACAGCGCGCCGGTACTTGAGCGCGGACTGGCGCAACGGGCCGGACTGGGTTGGATTGGCAAAAACAACATGCTGATTCACCCCAAAGCCGGTTCGTTCTTTTTTCTGGGTGAAATCTTCACCAATGCCCCTCTGCCCCTGGATGCACCGTTCGACAGCCAACACTGCGGCTCTTGCGCTGCTTGCCTGGACGTATGCCCGACCGACGCCTTTGTAGGCCCTCACCTACTGGATGCCCGGCGCTGCATCAGCTATCTCACTATTGAACTGAAAGGACCGATCCCGGAGGAGCTGCGTTCACAAATGGGCAACCGGGTATTCGGCTGCGACGATTGTCAGTTGGTCTGCCCCTGGAACAAGTTCAACAAGCCCACCGACGAGGAAGACTTCAAACCGAGGCATGGTCTGGACAATTCATCCCTGGCGGAGCTGTTCCTGTGGACCGAGCAGGAGTTTCTGAAGCGCACGGAAGGGTCAGCAATACGGCGCACCGGCTATGAAAACTGGCTCAGGAATCTGGCGGTGGGACTGGGCAACGCCCCCAGCACCATTCCGGTGGTGGAGGCACTCAAAGCCCGGGCCGACCACCCGTCGGAACTGGTCCGCGAGCACGTGGCCTGGGCCTTGAAACAGCACGGACTATAGCTTGAAGAAATGATCCCGGTAGTGACGCAGTTCATTGATGGAGTCACGGATATCGTCCAGAGCCAGATGACTGCCGTGTTTCTTGACTCCTTCCAGCACGTCCGGGCGCCAGCGGCGGGCCAGCTCCTTTACCGTTGAGACATCGAGATTGCGGTAGTGGAAGAAGGCTTCCAGTTTGGGCATGTATTTCACCAGAAACCGCCGATCCTGACCAATACTGTTGCCACAGAGCGGGGATTGTCCTGGCTCAAGATGTTTGCCCAGAAACTCGAGGGTTTGCTGCTCGGCCTCTGCCTCGCTGATGGTACTCTCTTTGACCCGTTGGGTCAGACCACTGGCACCATGGGTGCGGGTACACCATTCATCCATCTGCTCCAGCAGGCTGTCGGGTTGGTGAATGGCAATCACCGGCCCCTCTGCCACGATATTCAGCTGGGAGTCGGTGATGATGCTGGCCATCTCGATAATGCGTTCTTGCTCGGGATCCAGACCGGTCATTTCCAGGTCAATCCAGATCAGGCGGTCGCCGTTACTCATCTCGCTGTTACCTATGCCGTTTTGTCGGGTGGATGAAGTTCTGTGTATTGTCCACGATTCACGTATGATGTGATACCCAAACGCCGGTTAACCGATTGAACGCAGATGGCAAAACGACGATTGAACAAACGCCAGCAATGGCGCATCGAAAAGATCCAGAAAGAACGGACGGTGAGAGCTGCACGCAAGGAAAAAGCGGTGGAAGAACAAGCCGCCGCCGGTGAGCTTGGTCCTGAGCAGAATGGACTGGTGATTGCACACTACGGCCAGCAACTGGATATCGAGGCGCTTGAAGGCCCGGAATCCGGGCAGGTGTTCCGCTGTTTCGTCAGAGCCAACATTGACAGCCTGGTGACCGGAGACCGGGTGGTCTGGCGACCGGGCAAAAGCAAAACCGGCGTGATTGTTGCCCGCTGTGAACGGGAAAACCTGCTGCAGCGCCCGGACAACTTTGGCGCGCTAAAACCGGTGGCCGCCAATATCGACCATATCATTCTGGTCATTGCCCCCGAGCCGGAGCCCCACGACAACCTGATCGATCGTTATCTGGTGGCGTCTGAAAGCTCTGACATTCCGGCGGTCATCCTCCTGAACAAGACAGATCTGATTAACGACGGCAACCGGGATCAGATCGAAGCCCTGCTGGCCAGATATCAGGCGCTGGGCTATGAGGTGGCGCGCACTTCAGCCGCAGAAACCGCGGGCACGCCAGCCCCGGAAGTGGAAGCTCTGGTGCGGAATCAGACCAGCGTCTTTGTGGGCCAGTCCGGCGTAGGCAAGTCTTCCATCATTCAGACGCTGTTACCGGATGAACTGCTACGGGTAGGCGCGGTCTCCGAGAGCACCGGCAAGGGCGTGCATACCACCACCACGGCCAAACTGTTCCACCTGCCTGGTGGGGGGGATTTGATCGATTCTCCGGGTATCCGGGAGTTCGGCCTGTGGCACATGACGCCGCAGGAAGTGGAATACGGCTTCCGGGAAATCCGGCCGCTGATCGGGCTCTGTAAATTCCGCAACTGCCGGCACATGGGCGACCCAGGCTGCGCCCTGGATGCCGCCGCCGAGGCCGGAGAGATTTCACCGGAACGCCTGAAGAGCTTTCATCGCATCCTTCAGGATATGACCGATCAGCAGGCCCGCGGGCTCAAACTGACCTGAGCCCCCGGATCAAAGCTACCAATTGAGCTCGCCGGGCGCAGGCTCTTCTTTCGGCTGGAACCACTCTCCGTCTTCTAACTGCTCCCGGGCCTGCTGCTCCTGCTCCTCCGTTGGACGCGTGAGATCAATCAGCGGCTGATCGGAACGCCCGGCCCCGGTCTCAATACTGTCGGCGGTCTTTTTATTCAGGACAATAATGGAAATGCGTCGGTTCACCGGAGCCGTGGGATTGTCCTTGTCGAACAGCACCGAATCACTTAACCCCACCACCCTGGCAATCTGCTCCAGCCGGACGCCACCGGCAACCAGAGCTCGCCGCGCGGTATTGGCACGGTCAGCCGACAACTCCCAGTTGGTGTAACCCGGCCGGCCACTGAACGGCGTGGCATCGGTATGGCCGGTAATACTAAGCTTGTTGTTGACTGACCCCAGGGTCTTGGCCAGTTCAAACAGAATGTCCTGAGAGTAGTACTTCAACTCTGCCCGGCCACTGTCGAACATGGGCCGACCAGACCGGTCTACAATCTGAATTCTCAGGCCTTCGTCAGTAATATCGATCAGCAACTGATCCTTGAACTCCTGCAGGGTCTGATTCTGCTCGATCCGTTCCTGCAACTCCTGGAAAAGCTCCTGCATTCGGCGCTGCTCCAGAGTGTCCGCCAGTTCATCCACCACCTCGTCTTCAATTTGAATGGTGCTGGCCTCCTGATCCTGGGTAGATTCCTCAATGACCGAGGCACTGCCCTCAAGGTCTACCGGGTTGGGCGAGCCGCCTTCGGTAAAGCCAACAGGATCCTTGAAGTAGCCTTCGACCGCCCTTTTCTGTTCGGGGCTCGCCGTGGCGGTGAGCCAGAGCACCAGAAAAAACGCCATCATCGCGGTCGCAAAATCGGCAAACGCAACTTTCCAGGAGCCGCCGTGATGCCCGCCGACAACCTTTTTTTTGCGTTTGATGATGATCGGCTGTTCTTCCAAGATACTCTCCGAGGCTAACCAGGCTTTTTGTTACTTTGAGCGAACGTGGTCATTGAGCTCCTGAAATCCCGGCCGCTTTTCGGTAGGGAGTGCCTTGCGCCCAAATTCGATTGCCATTTGGGGAGCCTGTCCTGACACCGTCGCGACAATGGCCGATTTAACACATTCGTAGGCTTTCAGCTCATATTTGGCGGCATGCTCAAGCGCAATCGAGGTTGGCCCGACAAAACCATACCCCATCCAGATGCCCAGAAAGGTACCAACAAGTGCGGCCGCAACGCTCAAGCCGATTTTCTCCGGCCCTTCCGTGAGGAACCCCATGGTGATAACGATCCCGAGCACGGCGGCAACGATACCCAGCCCTGGCAGAGCATCAGCAATCTTGTTGACCGCATGAGCAGGCTCTTCAAGCTCGTGCTGTCGATTTTCGATTTCGTTTTCCATCATGCCTTCCAGCTCATGCGGCGCCATATTGCCGGAGCTGATGATGCGCAGGTAATCGGTGATGAAATCCAGCAGGTGCCGGGATTTCATAATCGCCGGATAACGACTGAAGATCTGGCTCGACTCCGGATTATCGATGTCCTCCTCAATGGCCATGACGCCCTGCTTGCGGGACTTGTCGAACACCTCATAGAGCAGACTTAACAAATCCATGTAATAGGATTTATTGAAAGGAGACCCGGTCAGCAACCGGATACACGCCTGAAACACCTCTTTTACCGTGTGTAACGGGTTGGCGATGATAAATGAACCAACGGCCGCTCCGCCGATAATCAGGATTTCTGTCGGCTGCCACAAAACCGCCAGATTGCCGCCGTGCAGAACGTACCCACCAAGAACGCACGCAACAACGACCACAGCTCCAATGATCAATAACATGGTGACTATGCACGCCTTTTGTCTGGTTAACGGCCGGGGCCGGTTACTACCCGAAGCTGGCTCAGCCGGGAACACCCAAAATGTGATCTGATAATAGCAAGCATCAACCGTAACAGCGAAGCTGTGAAACAATTTCTATACACTGCGCCGGGTTTGGTAGACTACCGCGCTTTATGATCGCAAGAGTCTCTCGGAATGCTTGATAAACTGTTTGTTCTTAGCCAATACGTCACACCCCAGCTGGCGGTTTCCCGCCTGGCAGGCCGTCTGGCCGACAGCGAGAGCACTCCAGCCCTGAAAAACCGTGTGATCAAATGGTTTATCGGCCGCTATGGCGTGAACATGAGCGAGGCCGCTGAGCCAGACTTTACCGCCTACCCCACGTTCAACGCGTTTTTTACCCGTGCACTCAAGCCGGGCGCTCGCACCATAGACCCCGCACCGGAAACCCTCACCAGCCCGGTGGACGGCGCCATCAGCCAGATTGGCCAGATCAGCACAGACCGTGTATTCCAGGCCAAGGGACAGTCATTCAGTCTCACTGAACTGCTCGGCGGCGATGACGAACGGGCCGAGCCCTTCCGGGAAGGCGAGTTCGCCACTATTTACCTGTCGCCCAAGGATTACCACCGTATTCACATGCCCATGGCTGGCACCCTGAAAGAAATGGTCTACGTACCCGGGAAGCTGTTCTCAGTCAATCCGGTAACCGCCGAAAATGTGCCGAACCTGTTCGCCCGAAACGAACGGGTGGCTTGCCTGTTCGACACCGAGGCGGGCCCCATGGCTATGGTATTGGTCGGCGCGATGATTGTGGGCAGCGTGGAAACCACCTGGGCCGGCGTGGTAGCGCCCAATTCCGGCAAAGTTATGCAATGGCAGTACCACGGAGACGATGCCGTTACGTTTGAAAAAGGTCAGGAAATGGGCCGTTTCCGCCTGGGCTCAACCGTCGTGCTGGTGATGCCCAAGGGTGCAGTTAAATGGCAACCGAACCAGGTGGCCGAGAAAACGGTACAGCTGGGTGAAGCCTTCGGCAAACTGAACGTCAAATAGCAGGGCTCAGGCCCGCTCAATCGGAAACGCAATCACGTCCTGAATATTGCGACTGCCCAGCTTGAGCATCAACAGCCGGTCGAGTCCCATGGCCACACCGGCGCATTCCGGCAGGCCTGTCTCCAGCGCCGCCAGAAAAGGCTCGTCCAGCGCCATCTCCGGCTTGCCACTGGCACGCCGGAGCCGGTTATCCGCGGCAAAACGGGCTCGCTGATCGGCCGGATCCGTCAACTCCCAGTAACCGTTACACAGCTCGAGACCATTGATGTAGAGCTCAAACCGGTGCGCCACTCTAAAGCCCTGATGCTCAGAGATGCGCGCCAGAGCTGCCTGAGAGGCGGGATAGCGGTTAATGAAAACCGGTTGCTCTCGGCCCAATTCCGGTTCCACCACGAAACTCATCACCAGATCCAGGCAGCCATCCCGGCCGAGGCCGGCCAGCTGTTCCGGCTCCAGCCACTGTTCACAGTAGCGTTCAAGGTCCCGGTCGGTGATGGTCATCGGGTCGATACCCGCAATGGACTGCATCGCCTCACGGTAGCTCAGGGTTACCGGAGGCGAGCACTCCAGCCAGCCACAGACCAGATCCGAGACTTCCCGCATCAGTTGTTGATCGTCAAAGCCAACGCGGTACCACTCCAGCATGGAGAATTCCGGATTGTGACGTTTGCCGCGCTCACCGTTACGAAACACTCGGGCAATCTGGAATATTGATCCTGAACCTGCGGCCAGCAGCCGCTTCATGTGATACTCAGGGGACGTCTGCAACCAGCCCCCCTGAACGCCGCCAGCGTCGACCGCAGAGGGAATGCCGTCGAGATTGACGTCGGTTACGCCGTGGCGTCCCAGTACCGGGGTTTCTACCTCCAGCACCCGCCGCTCAGAAAAAAAGCCGCGCACGTGGGCCAGAAGCTGTGCGCGGCTTTCCAGAGCGGCCCGGGAGGCAGAGGGCTGCCAGACAGGGCGATCAGTCATGATCGATGATCAGCTGCTTTTGACACGGTTGACGTATTCACCGGAGCGAGTATCAACCTTCAGCACCTCACCAATGGTGATGAACAGGGGCACGTTCACAACGGCACCTGTGGACAGGGTCGCGGGCTTGGAGCCACCCTGGGCAGTGTCGCCTTTCATGCCGGGATCGGTATCAACCACTTCCAGCTCGACAAAGTTCGGCGGGGTCACGGTCAGCGGCGCGCCGTTGTACAGAGTCACGGTGTAAACGTCCTGCTCTTTCAGCCACTTGACGGTATCGCCAACCGCCTTGGCATCAGCCGCGTACTGCTCGAATGAGCCATCAGTCAGCATGAAGTGCCAGAACTCGCCATCGGTATACAGGTATTCCATATCCTGCTCGACAACGTCGGCCGCTTCCAGAGACTCTCCGGATTTGAAGGTACGCTCCCACACCCGGTTGGTCATGAGGTTGCGCAGCTTGACCCGGTTGAATGCCTGGCCCTTGCCCGGCTTGACGAATTCATTCTCGAGCATGATACAAGGGTCGCCATCCAGCAAAACCTTGAGACCGCTGCGAAATTCGTTGGTAGAATATGAAGCCATGAAATGTCCACCTGACAGACTGTCGTTAAAATTTCAAAGGTCGCTATGATACAGCGAACCCCCGCCCGTATAGAAGCCCGCGATGCCAGCCATCCACCCGATGTCCGGGTTGAACCAGGCAACACACCGGACTGGCAACAGATACTGAGCCAATCGGTCACGACGCCGGAACAACTGCTGGAACGTCTGGGGCTCGCTCCGGAGGACTGGTACAGAGGCGCCGCCTGCGGCCACAGACTGTTTCCGATCCGGGTGCCCGAGCCCTACCTGGCACGGATTGAGCCAGGCAACCCGGATGACCCCTTGCTGCGGCAAGTACTTCCTGTCGCCCAGGAGGCGGAGGTTCATCCCGATTTCGTATCGGACCCGCTGGAAGAGGCGTCGGCCATCCAGACCACCGGCCTTATTCGCAAATACACCAGCCGTGCCTTGCTCATGATCACGGGACAATGCGCTATCAATTGCCGCTACTGTTTTCGTCGGCATTTTCCCTACGGCGATCACCGTCTTGGGCCGGAAGACCGACGCCAGGTCATCGACAGCCTGTCCGCCAGCCCGGAAATCAACGAAGTGATTTTCAGTGGTGGTGACCCACTGGCAGTGAACGACCGCCTGCTCTCGCAATGGGCCGAACTGCTTGGTGACATCCCCCATCTTCGCCGGTTGCGCATTCATTCCCGCCTGCCCGTGGTGATACCACAGCGGGTATGCGACAGCCTGATTGACTGGCTGTCCCGAACCCGACTGCAAAAGGTCCTGGTGGTGCACGTGAATCACCCGGCAGAAATAGACCAGGCCACCCGCCAGGCATTCCGACGTCTGAGCGAGGCCGGGGTTACCCTGCTGAACCAGAGCGTCATCCTCAGAGGTGTCAACAATAGCAGCGCCACACTCTCAGCCTTGAGCGAGACGCTGTTCGAAGCGGGGGTTATGCCCTATTACCTGCACGCCTTTGATCCCGTCTCCGGTGCCCGGCACTTCTCCGTGAGTGACACCGACGCCATCCGGATAGTTAACGAAATGCTGGAAAATCTGCCCGGCTTCCTGGTTCCAAAGCTGGTTCGGGAGCTTCCCGGCCGCGCCAGCAAGACCCCGCTGGACCTGGGCTCGTGAGACCTGTCGCAAAAGATGGCCCATTTTCACTTGTCAAAGATTGTCAACTCGTGATTTTCTCGCTTTTTGTCGTTGCTTTGCTATCTTAAAGTGCAAGATCCATAAACAATAACGACCTGTATTTTCGGCGTTTTCGCTGAGTTACAACTACCGCGGTCCCGACATTGGCGTGAGAACATGGATGGTAAGATCCTGAAACCAGAGCTCAAGGTTCCTGAACAGAAAACAGCCAGCCTGTCGTTTTGCGACACCAGCCCCAAGGCCTTTCGCGCCTGGGCGGATCAGTTGCCGATGGCCAATACCGGTGAGGCATCTCGTCAGCTATATCACGCGATCATTGAGCTGAACCATCTGTTCCTGTCGCCGCTCCAGCGCCTGCAATTTCTGGAAATCGTGCGGGACAAGATTCATTTTGTCTGTAATGAGCTATCGCGACACTTCCTCGGGCTCGCCATCGCGCTGCCTGAAAAGCAACGAAAGATTGCCAATCTGACCCAGGCACTTCAGCTGCATCTGGCCGCCGGGTACAAGCTTTGTCTGCTTGAATACGTCGACAATGGCGGAGTAGACAAACACCGGCGCCAAATTGCCACGGCAATCCATAGGGCAATGTCGGAGCTGGCCGCCACCATACTTCGGTCCCATCAACTGTATTGTCCGAGCCCGGCCAGCAGCTGGCTGGAATGCCATCGCATGTTCCGTTTTGCGCACCGGAACAAACTGGCCAACATGGAGGTGGATGACGACACCCTCACGCACCGACGAGCCAGTACGGTTGTCGACAGCTACAAACGTATTCTTCTGCTTGGCTGTGCGCGGCCTAACCAACTGCGTCAGGCCGAATTGACACAGGTATATGACCTGTTCGAATCCTGGACCGAGCACTGCCAGTGTGCCCCGGATCTGGGCCCCGACAGCCTGTTCGTCATCAATATGGAAAAAGACAATCCGCCGGTCTACCGCAGCCTGCTCGAAAATACACCGGGCAATGAAAGCTTCAGCTTCGACACCCGCGATCTGTCCACCCTGCTGGCAGAGACCCTGCACGCCAGGCGCCAAGACGGCCATGGAGGCGAAGCTCTCAAGATTCCCTCCACGGTGAGCGATACCTTACTTACGCACCTGAGCCAGGCACTCGGCATTCTGGCCAAGCGCAACTTTAACCGCATCGCCAGCCAGGGCACGCTGGAAGTGTGCGTAGGTCTCACCGCTGCGCACTACTTCGTAGCCGGCCAGAAAGCGTTCTCGGAGTTCCTGGATGGCAACGAAAGCAGTCATCTCGAATCCGATAACCTGTTTATCCGGAATGCCAATCGCAAGGCAGATGCCTGGTCCGGCGCACACGATGCCGGCCCGAACGAAGACCGGCTGCATTCTGCCGATGCCCCGATCAACTTCCGTACCAGTGGTGGCAGTCATCAGCCCTCCGGCAGCCAGGACAAAAACCGGCCGCGATCGCACCATGCGCTACTGGTCAACACCAGCCCGGGCGGCTACTGCGTAGCTTGGGAGAGCAATGTCCCGGCGTCACTCCAGGCCGGTGAAATTCTGGGTGTACGAGAACAGAGCTCGCACCCCTGGAGCATTGCCGTTGTGCGCTGGCTGCGCCAGATCCGCAATCAGGGTACTCAGGTTGGTATCGAACTGCTGGCACCGAGCGCCGCGCCCTGTGCCGTGCGACTGATCCAGAAGGTCGGTAACAGCAGTGAGTACCTCCGGGGTCTGTTGCTACCTGAGATCAGCGTGGTCAATCAGGCCGCGACACTGATTACCCCGCGACTGCCGTTCCAGACCGGCAGCCGGATCTCGCTGCTGCACGATGGCCGGGAAGACCAGGGACAGCTACTGAAAAAGGTCTCGGCCACTGGCAGCATCAGCCAGTTCGAGCTGAAACTCCAGAATCCCATCACCCCAACTGCCGGCCGTGGTGCTCCCCCATCAACGCCAGGCACTACGGAAGACGAATTTGACTCACTGTGGCCGTCGCTTTAAATAGTGCGGCCCGTCAACTGCCGGCATGGCCAGGGTTGTTATTGCTGGCCAACCCCTGCATCATTCATCCGTGAATATCCGGCACCACGAGACGTCTGACGAATGCAGAAGAAAAACACGACCGTACACCTGCTGATTCTTGACCCATCACAAAACGATGCGGAATCCATAGTCAGCTTGCTCCGCAACTCCGGCAAGGCTACCCGCGCTCACCGGATTACCTCGGAAGAAGATCTGGAAGAAGCGCTCAAGACCTCCAACTGGGACTTGCTGCTGGCACGCGACCTGGAACAGGAATTCGGGGCAGACGATGCTCTGGCCATGGTCAAGCGCATGGACAAGGACATCCCCTTCGTTCTGCTGACCGAGGAATACAGCCGCGAGCGTACCGTCAATATTATCCGTGCCGGTGCCCAGGATGCCGTGCCCTTTCAGTACACCGACCAGCTCGTTCTGGTGGTCAAGCGTGAGCTGGCGGCCCTTGAGGAACGTCGCAAACGCCGGGTGCTGGAATCGCATCTGCGTGAAGCCGAGCAGCGTTGCCAGTTGCTGCTGGAAAGCTCGAAAGATGCCATCGCCTACATCAACGATGGCATGCACATCTATGCCAACCAGTCCTATATGGAATTCCTGGGCTACGACGACATCGACGAACTGATTTGTATTCCGGTGCTCGATACCCTTACGCCGGAAAGCCAGGAGAAGTACAAGGAGTTCATGAAAGCGTTCGCCGAAGAGCGCAAAGATGGCATGACTCTGAACTGCACCGCGCGCCGCAGTGACGACCACGAATTGAATGTCACCATGTCGGTGTCCGCAGCCACCTACGACGGAGAGGCCTGCACCCAGATCGTTCTGCAACCGGAACACAGTGATGCAGAGCTGGAGGAAAAGCTGAAACAGATCAGCAGCCAGGATTTGCTGACCGGCCTGTACAATCGTCAGTACCTGATGGATGCCCTGGCCCAGGCTATCGCCACGGCTGGCAAGGACAACAAGACCGGCGCCCTTGCCTACATTGCCCTGGATAATTTCCTGAGCATGAAGAGCCAGGTCGGCATCTCCGGCGCGGATCTGTTGTTGGGCGATCTCGCCACCCTGCTTCGGGAACAGGCCGGCGACGAGGTTACCCTGGCCCGCCTGAGCGACGATGCCTTCTGCGTCATGTGCCTGCCCTGTGATGAAGCCAGCATGGAAAGTCTGTGCGAGCGCATCCGTAAAGCGGTCGAGGACCACTTGTTCGACATCAACGGCCGGACGGTTCCGCTGACCGTGTCCATCGGTATCGCCGCGATCACGGAAAACTCACCAAAGGCCGAAGAACTCATGGGCCGGGCCCATACTGCCTCGGCCGATGTGAAAAAACAGGAAGGCCACGAGCGTGGCAACGGCATCCTGGTCTATAACCCGGCTGAATACGAGAGCCTTGATGAAACCAACTCGGTGGAGGCCATTCTCAAGGCTCTGGACGATAACCGTTTCCGGCTGCTGTTCCAGCCCATCATCAACCTGCGCGGTGAGGGTGAGGAGCATTACGAGGCCTTTGTCCGGATGCTCAACAAAGACAACGAAGAAGTCTCGCCGTATGACTTCCTGCCGCCGATGGGACCCAGCGATACCGCCATCAAGATCGACCGCTGGGTTATCCTGCAAACCATCAAGCAGCTATCGAGCCACCGCTCAAGGGGCCACGACACTCGCCTGTTCCTGAACATCACAGCCGAGACGCTGCAGGACAAGACCTTCACGCCCTGGCTCAGCGTTGCCCTCAAGGCCGCCCGTTTGCCGGGAGATTCGCTGATCTTCCAGATCCGCGAGGGCGATGCCAATAACTACATGAAGCAGGCCAAGGAATTCACCAGGGCGGTGCACGAACTGCACAGCAAGGTATCCATCTCCCAGTTCGGCTGCGCACTCAATCCGTTCAACACCCTCAAGCACATTGAAGCGGACTATGTGAAGATCGACGGTTCCTTCACCGAAGAGATCCAGAAGAGTGACGAAGCCAAAGAGCAGGTCAAGGAAATGGTCAAGAGCCTGCAGAACGCCGGCAAGCTGACCATCATTCCGCTGGTGGAGAACGCTGGTGTTCTGGCGACGCTCTGGCAGGCTGGCGTGAATTACATTCAGGGCTACTACCTGCAGGCGCCGGTACCGGAGATGAACTACGACTTCGGCGACAACTGATCAATAGCGGCTTAACCAAAAAGGGCGAGATCATTCTCGCCCTTTTTGGTTTCAGAGGTGGGTATTCTGAAGCGTTTGATTGGTCTCGCTTTCCCGGAACCCGATCAGGTACAGGATGGCATCCAGCCCCAGGGTGGAGATGGAGTGGCGTGCCGACTCCTTGACCAGCGGCTTGGCCCGGAAAGCAACTCCCAGGCCCGCCTGACTGAGCATTGGCAGATCATTGGCGCCGTCCCCAACGGCAATCACCTGTTCCCGGGAAATGTGCTCTTTCTCAGCTATTTCCAGCAACAACTCCGCCTTGCGCTTACCATCTACAATCTGACCTTTCACCTCACCGGTTACTTTGCCGTCGATAATTTCCAGCTCGTTGGCGTAGATATAGTCAATGCCCAGCTTACTCTGAAGATGACGAGCAAAGTAGGTGAAGCCGCCAGACAGGATGGCGGTCCGATAGCCCAGCGCCTTCAGACTGCGAATCAGGTGCTCGGCCCCTTCGGTCATGCGCAGTCGGTTGGCGATCCCTTCAAGCACCGACTCGTCCAGCCCCTTCAACAGGGCCAGGCGCTCGGCAAAGCTCTGGCTGAAATCCAGTTCACCCTGCATGGCGCGTTCGGTGATCTCAGCCACCTGCTCGCCGACCCCGGCTTCATGGGCCAGCTCGTCGATCACTTCCGCTTCAATCAGCGTGGAGTCCATGTCGAACACCACCAGCCGGCGGTTGCGCCGGAAGATTGAATCTTCCTGGAAGGCGATATCCACATTCATCTCGCCGGCAATGTGCAGAAAATCGGCACGAAGCTGTTCAAGATCCGAGGGTGTTCCCCGTACCGAGAATTCGACGCAGGCAATGCGGTTTTCCGAGGTATTCAGTGATGGCCGTGCTGACAGCCGGGTAATATTGTCGATATTCAGGCCATGGCGCGCCGTAATCGCCGACACCCTGGCAATCTGCTCAGCCTTGATGTCCCGGGACAGCAGGGTCACGATGTAGCAGGCCCGGTTGCGGCCCTCGGCCCAGGCCTGATATTCCTGCTCGGTGATCGGCGCAAAATGCACCTGCAGATCGAGCGCGTGCAGCCGGAACAGCAAGTCACGGATCACCGGAGAGGATTTCGATTCATCCGGGATTTCAATCAGAATGCCCCAGGTCAGATGGTCATGAATAACCGCCTGGCCAATATCCAGAATGCGGACATCGTAGCGCCCCATGATTCCGGTGATTTCCGAGGTCAGGCCGGGTTTGTCGCGGCCCGATACGTTTACCAGTACCAGCTCACTCACTGTCTGTCGTCTCCCCACTCTGGGCTTCTTCCTCGGCTCGCGCCGCCGACGGAATCACATCAATACCATCCACACGCTGCAGGCCCCGGGGCAGCTTATGACCACGACGGCCCCGTTCACCCAGGTAGTGCTCAAGATCGCCAAACCGCAGGCCCAGCTTGCGCTTACCCGCTTTCACTTCCAGCTGATCCTCTTCACCGAACACGGCGACCGCAACCACGTATTCTTCGCGATTCTGCACCCGTGCGGAGGGAATGCTGATGATCTTGTTACCTTTACCCTTGGCCAACTCCGGCAGCTCGCTGAGCGGGAACACCAGCATGCGGCCCTCATTGGATATGGCCGCCAGATACAGGGTCGATGCCGTTTCCGGAATCATCACCGGAGGCATGATTCTGGCGCCTTTGGGCACGCTGACCACGGCCTTGCCCGCGCGATTCTTGCTGATCATGTCGTTCAGCGACGTGACGAAACCATAGCCACCGTCGGTGACCAGCAGTGTCTTACGTTCGGGATTACCCATCAACAAACCGGAGAAAGTAGCTCCGGAGGGGGGATTGATTCGCCCGGTCAGGGGCTCGCCCTGCCCCCTGGCAGAGGGCAGACTGTGGGCCATTAATGAATAGGCCCGGCCGGTGGAATCGAGGAAAATCGCCTGCTGGTTGTTGCGCCCCTTCGCCGCCAGGGCAAAACGGTCGCCGGACTTGTAGCTGAGACCAGCGGGGTCAATGTCGTGACCCTTGGCCGCGCGAACCCAACCCTTATCGGACAGCACCACCGTCACCGGATCGTTGGATACCAGGTCGGTTTCGCTGAAGGCGCGGGCTTCTTTCCGCTCGACAATCGGCGAACGGCGCTCATCACCAAAGGTCTCGGCATCCTGCTGGAGTTCGGTCTTGATCAGTTCGCGAAGCCGGTCTTCAGAGCCCAGAATGGCCTGCAGCTCATCGCGCTCGGCGGAGAGCTCATCCTGCTCGCCGCGGATCTTCATTTCCTCCAGCTTGGCCAGGTGCCGCAATTTCAGCTCCAGAATGGCCTCTGCCTGCTCCGCCGACAAACCAAAGCGCGCCATCAGTTCGGCCTTGGGCTTGTCTTCGGTGCGGATAATCTCGATCACCTCATCAATGTTGAGGTAGGCAATCAACAGGCCTTCCAGCAGATGCAGCCGGGCCAGCACCTTGTCCAGGCGATGCTGCAGGCGACGGGTCACCGTCGTTTTCCGGAACGCCAGCCACTCGGTCAAGATGGTGTACAGGCCTTTTACGCCCGGCCGGCCGTCGTTACCGATCACGTTGATATTGACCCGATAGGTCTTCTCAAGATCGGTACTGGCAAACAGGTGCGCCATCAGCCCGTCCAGATCGACCCGATTGGATCGGGGCACGATCACAAGTCGGGTCGGATTTTCATGATCCGATTCATCGCGCAGGTCTGCCACCATGGGCAGCTTCTTGGTCTGCATCTGCTGGGCAATCTGCTCCAGCACCCGGTTTCCTGAGACCTGGTGGGGCAGATCAGTGATCACCACTTCGCCATTCTCGCGAATCCAGCGTGCGCGCATCCGCAGCGACCCCCGACCGGTCTCGTACATCTGGCGCAAGTCTTTGCGAGGAGTGATGATTTCAGCCCTGGTCGGGAAGTCCGGTCCTTTGATGTGTTCGCACAACTCATCCACGGACGCATCGGGCTGATCCAGCAAACGAATACAGGCGGCTGTGACTTCCCGAACATTATGGGGCGGAATATCCGTCGCCATACCAACGGCAATACCCGTGGTACCGTTGAGCAGCACGTGCGGAAGCCGGGCCGGAAGCACCGAGGGTTCTTCCATGGTGCCATCAAAGTTTGGCACCCAGTCTACGGTTCCCTGCCCGAGCTCACTGAGCAGCACTTCCGCAAAGGGTGCCAGCCGCGATTCGGTATATCGCATGGCGGCAAAGGATTTGGGATCATCCGGAGACCCCCAGTTACCCTGCCCGTCTACCAGCGGGTAGCGGTAGGAAAACGGCTGGGCCATGAGCACCATGGCCTCGTAACAGGCACTGTCGCCGTGCGGGTGGAACTTACCAAGCACATCACCCACGGTACGAGCCGATTTCTTGTACTTGGAGGTGGACTTCAGCCCCAGCTCCGACATGGCGTATACAATCCGCCGCTGTACGGGTTTGAGCCCATCCCCTACGTTGGGCAGAGCCCGGTCCAGAATGACATACATGGAATAGTCCAGGTACGCCTTCTCGGTGTAGTCCCGGAGTGATACCCGCTCGAAACCTTCATCCGTTGTCTGAAACTCTGGCATGGACGCCTCTTTGCCTTGGATGCCTATCAATGTTGTGGCGCACATTATATGGACGCCAGCCCCGATACACCAATTTCCAATAGCGGAATTCCCGCATGGAGAGTCTGTAAGGTGATCCGTATTCTCGCCACAGTGATTAGAACGCCGTTTACTCTCTGAACAAGCGGAAACCTATGAAACCCAATCTCAAAGCCTGCGGGCAAGCCATGGTTACGGCCATGGTCAATGCGGTTCTGGCCGTTGCCCTGATGCTCCTGGTGGAGTTTGCCATCAGTGGTACCTTCCAGGTTCCCAAGCCCTATATCTGGGCGGGTGTACTGATCTGGGCCGTTATTTTCGCCGCCCAGTTCCTCCGCCAACGGCATCTTTGCCGAGCCTGCGAACAGACCAACGAACCTTCATCCCCCGAAACCGCCGGCAAATCCTGAACTATATCAAGGGCCTGGATCCTCAAATGTGACAAATCTGCCCCCCCTGCTACGCTTGGGATAAGACAATAACGTCGAATCCCGGGGGGCTAGATGACTGCTCTTAAAAAGCTCGGACTCCGCACAAAAATCGCACTTCCTTTTGCCATCACGGCGCTTGCCCTGGTTATCGTTGGTGTCTTCAGCGTTCTGACTGCACGCAACCTGGTATCCGATACCGACGACATAGCCGCCACCTACCTGCCTTCGGTCAGCCAGATCCTCAATGGCGACCGAGATCTCTACCAGGCACTGGTGGCCCAGATGACTCTGCTGGACCAGGCCTTCAACAACGAGGACACCTCCGGAGCTCTGGCGGATTTCAATGAAAATGCCGAACAGGCCAGGCAACGCTTCCAGGACAGTGCACAACGTCTGGCAGGAACCGGCATCTCCGACGTCACCCAGGGTTTCAATACCGCCTTTGATCGCTGGCAACAATCCGCTCGGCAGGTCATGGAACTGGCGGCCAACGGCAACCCACAACAGGCCCGGGATCTCGCCGCACGAGAAACAGCGCCACTGTTCGATCAACTCCGGAATTATTACGACAGCGCCGGTTCCCACGCTGACGAGCAGGCCCAGCAACGCTCGGCCGAGGCTTCCTCTGAAGGCACCTCCAGCTCAGCCACCGTGCTCGCTATCACCGTGATTGCCATCATTATCGCCATCGCACTGTTCACGGTGTTCATGAAACTGATCATCTCCTCAATCAGTGCTCTCCGGGATCAGCTCGACAACATTGCCCAGGGCGAAGGGGACCTGACTCAACGGGTTCCGGTAACGGTCGAGGATGATCTCGGCAAACTGGCCAGAAGTTTCAACCAGGTACTGGAAAACCTGCAGGGCATGATCGGGTCCATTCAGAATCTGAGTCGCGATCTCGGTGCGGGTGCGACCGAACTGGCCACTGCCGCCCGGGACAACAACGATGGTGTGACCCGCCAGACCGACTCCATTTCCATGGTGGCCACCGCTATCAACGAAATGCAGAGTGCGATTGAAGAAGTAGCCGGGAACGCCTCCCGCGCCGCAGAGATCACTCGCGAAGCGGAAACCAAGGGAAACAACAGCGCCCAGATCATCCGCAACTCGTCGAAACAGGTGCACCGCCTGGCCGCACAGATTTCCAAAGCGGTTGAGGTTATCCGCAAACTTTCTGCGGATTCCGACAACATTACTTCGGTGCTGGATGTCATTCGCGGCATTGCCGAGCAGACCAACCTGCTGGCTCTGAACGCCGCCATTGAGGCTGCCAGGGCCGGTGAGCAAGGCCGCGGCTTCGCCGTGGTGGCGGATGAGGTCCGCACTCTGGCGCAACGCACCGGCCAGTCGACAGAAGATATTCAGACCATGATAACCGCGCTGCAGACCGGTGTTTCGGACGTCGTGAGCGTAATGGAGACCGGCAGCAAGGAGGCCACCGAAACCGAACGGCTGGCAACGGAAGCGGAACAGGAACTCCAGGCCATTCTGGAAGCTATCTCCAGTATCACCGACGTCAACACCAGTGTGGCGTCCGCCACCGAAGAGCAGACCCAGGTGGTAGATGAAATTAACCGGAGCATTACTGATATCAATGATCTGGCTGCGGCCAGTGCCGATCGGTCCAAAGCCATCGATGGCATTGCCAAATCGCTGGAGAGCTATGTCAGGGAGCTGGAACAACAGACAGGGCGGTTCCGGGTTTAACCGGACCGCCGCGTCATCGCCGGAAGGATCCGATTACTGGCGAATGCCTTCTACCGAGATTTCGATTTCCACGGTTTCGGAGGCTTTGCCAAGATCCATGGGAATGCCAAAATCCTTCAGGCGCAACTCGGTTTCAGCCTCAAAACCCATGCGATAGCCTCCCCAGGGGTCTTCACCGTGGCCAACCAGCTCAGCATCCAGGGTGATTTCCCGGGTAACGCCACGCAGAGTCAGATCACCAATGATGTCCGCCTCACCGGCCTCGTCAACCACTACGCGCTTGCTTTTGAACGTGGCTTCCGGGAACTCACTCACATACAGGAAGTCTTCGCTGCGCAAATGCTTGTCGCGCTCGGCATGGTTGCTGTCAACGCTGGAGGTATCGATCGTTACTGATACAGAGCTGTTTTCGGGGTTGTCCGCATCGTAGGTGAACTCACCATCAAAATCGTTGAATCGACCGTACAGCCAGCTGTAGCCCAGATGGGAAATCTTGAAGGTTACGAACTGGTGCGTGCCCTGGGTATCGAAGGCGTAAGTACCGCTGTGCTCGTTTGCCTGCACAGAGGCAACCATCGCGGCTGAAATGGCTGAAGCCAGAAGAATCTTCTTCATTATTCACTCCTTTTGAGTCTGTTTTGCGTTGCGTTAAGAGAGTTAGCTGTCCCGGAACTGTCAGGCCAACCCAAGCATTCTGCGAAGCGTACTGTCCCGGTCGATCAAGTGATGCTTCAACGCCCCCAGCGCATGAACGCCGGCCAGGACGACAATCGCCCAGGTGCTCCAGTAATGGATGGCTCCCGCCGTATCTTCGAGGCCTTTCACCTGGCCTGTCACCGATGGCACCTGAAACCAGCCGAACACATGGATCGCAGAGCCGTCAGCCGTTGAAATCAGATAGCCACTGATCATGGCGACAAAGATCAACAGATACAGCGCCACATGCGCCAGGTGAGCAGAAACCACCTCCCAGCGCTGGTGATTGGGCAAAGGCCTGGGCAGCGGGCTTAACAGCCGCCAGACCAGTCTGAGCACCATCGCCATGAACAGGAGAATACCCACGCTGCGGTGGATGTCCGGCCCCTGTCGGTACCAGGGATCATAATAAGAGAGATCGACCATCCAGAAGCCCAGGGCAAACAGGCCGATAATGGTGACGGCCACCAGCCAATGCAGCAGGATTGCCACCCACCCGTATGCGTCTTCTGAATTCTTTGCCTGCATAAAAACAATCGCCTCCGTTGCTGATGTGGACCCAAACGGCTTTTCCACGTCCTCCAGATAAGATCAGCATAGTCTAGAAGGACAGAGAGCTGACCAAAATCAAAATGTTTTGCTGGCCTGCATCAGATTTTCTGACCATAGCATCCACGATCCGCAAACACTTGACAGCAACCACTTTGGTCGTATGCGGTTTTACGGATTGTTGAAAATTATGACAGCGATAAACTTTAACCATACTTTTAATCCGCCCCGTCCGGGGCCTCAGTGACCGAGAGGAAACGACATGGAACTTGAATTTGACGAGTCTGTGGTAGTACCCAGCAACAACTGATTTGATACAGACCCGGCTACTGCCGGGTTTTCTTTACCACCGTTTTAATGCCTGAAAGATACAAACTGTTTCGTCTTTTATGCATTAAGTAGTGGTAATGGTTCTTGTTTTTTGGCAACCTTCGACGAATTGATGAGGTAACGCCTGAATTTCAGGCGTCCGTGCCAGGGACACAGGCACAGTGGCTAACAGATTGGCGTGTACTTCAGTACTGCGCCAATGTATTCGTTGAAGGGTACAGACCTGCCTATGTCCCACAATCTTCCCGATTCGCTACCCGCGCCGGAAGTAGACCTGCTTTCCCCCATGCTTAATCAGCAGGGTCAGGTGTGGACAGCGGATTTTCGCGGGCTCAAACTGCGCACCGCCCTTCAGCCGATTTACAGCATTTCCCACAAACGTACCGTCGGTTATGAAGCCCTGATCCGGGCCTTCGATAACGACAATTCAGCTGTTCTGCCTTTGCACCTGTTCGAGCTGCCCGCATCCGAAGCCGAAAATCTGTTGCTGGACAGACTCTGCCGGTACTTGCACATTCGCAACTACAGCGAGATCAAGGATCAGGTCAACTGGCTGTTCCTGAACGTCTCCCCGAGGGTGGTCACCTCCGGCTCTCAATCCGATTCCTTTTTTGGACAATTGCTTGAGAAAACCGGGCTGCCGCCACATCGAATCGTAATGGAAATCGTTGAACAGCCAACCGACGATGCTGAACGGCTACGGGATACCGTTGCCTACTACCGCAAACTGGGGTGTCTGACCGCCATTGACGATTTTGGTGCCGGGCACTCCAATTTCGAGCGCATCTGGAATCTGTCACCGGACATCGTCAAGCTGGACCGTACCCTGCTGACCCGGGCAACCGAAGATCGCCGCGCCAGGCAGATACTGAACGGCATGGTATCCCTGCTGCATCAATCTGGCTGCCTGGTGTTGCTGGAAGGAGTGGAAACCCGGGATCAGGCCATGATTGCCATTGATGCCGGTGTCGATTTTGTACAGGGCTTCTACTTTCGTCGGCCCTGCCTGGAGCTGGACGAACTGCCCCAGAGCACAATGAATTTCGAGGATTTGCTCGAAGAGTACAAAAGCAGCAAGCAGATTAGCCACGATCCAACCCAACTGGTCGTCAACCATTTCAGTGGGCCTTTCCGGCGGGTGATCGAGCGCCTGCAGAAGGGCCTGTCCATGGACCAGGCCTGTTTTGAACTGCTCAGCCACCACACGGTTTCCCGCTGCTACCTGGTGGACGACCAGGGCGTTCAGCTGGAAGACACTCTGGTTTCGGAGTCCGCCGTTAAAAAGCAGGACCCAAGATTCCGACCACTGGAAAACACCAGCAGTGCAGACTGGTTTCGCCAGCAGTATCTCCGCCAGGCGCTGGCCCAGCCAGAGAACATTCATGTGACCACTCCCTACCTGTGCGTCACTGGCGCCTACATGTGCGTGACCCTGTCACTGGCCTTCCGTCAGGACGGCAAACTGCGGGTACTCTGCTGCGATATTCTTGCCAACGCGGATCACAACCCGTAAACCACGGCAATCACCGCAACCGTTACCAACCCCACCAGCACATTCATGGGCAACCCCACTTTCACGAAATCTGAAAACCGGTAGCCACCGGGACCAAACACCATCATGTTGGTCTGATACCCCAATGGCGTAGCGAAGCTGGCGGAGGCTGCCATCATCACTGCAATAACAAAGGGTTCTGCGGGCACCCCCATGCTGCCGGTCATCGACAGCACAACCGGAATCACCAGTACGGCAGCGGCGTTGTTGGTGATCACTTCCGTCAGAAACGACACCGCGCAGTAAACCAGAAACAGCGTGAGCAGCACCTGCCCCGCACTGAACGCCAGAATACCCTCGGCCATAAACGCAGCTGCCCCAGTTTCTTCCAAGGCCGCCCCCAGCGCAAAGGAGGCGGCGATGGTAAGAATCACCGACACATCCACCGACTTCTGGGCCTGACCCACCGAGCAGCAGCCGGAGAGAATCATCAAAGAGGCCCCCAGCAAGGCGGCGTTGAGCATACTCATTACACCGCAGGCCGCCAGACCCACCAGTACCAGCAGGATCGCCCAGGAAAGCCAGGCCCGGTCATGGCGCGGCGTTTCCGTTTCCAGGTCGTTGATGAGCAGAAAATCCTTGTTGTAGCGCTGACGGCTGACGAAGGCCGGACGCGCCTCCAGCAGCAGGACATCGCCAGGCTTGAGGCGGATGTTGCCGAGGTTGCCCGACACCCGCTCGCCACCCCGGGCCACCGCCAGCACCACGGCGCCGTATCGGTCCCGGAACCTTGCGTCCCGGATGGTCAGGCCCAGCACATCCGATTGCGGAGACAAGGCGGCTTCCACCAACCGCCGCTCGGCACGATCCTGACTGAGGCTGGGCTCATCGTCGTGCACCGACGGCACGATGCCGTTGATGCGCAACAGGTCTGAAATCGCCTGGGTATCACCGGCAAACACCAGCCGATCACCGCCACGCAGCCGTTCTTCCGAAGGCACGGCCGTGACCACACTGCCGTCCCGTTCGATTTCCACCAGGTACAATCGCTCCAGTTCCCGCAAACCGGCCTCACCCACCGTTTTGCCCACCAGCGGGCCTTCAAAGGACACCGCCACTTCCAGGGTAAACTCCCTCATGGAACCAAACTTCTGCTGGTCCTTACGGTCTGGCAGCACCCGCGGCATGACCAGAAGCATGACCGCCAGCCCGATAATGGCCACTGGTAAACCAACCGCTGTAATGGAGAAGATCGAGAACCCGGCCTCACCGGTCAGTTGCTGATACTGGCCATTAACAACCAGATTGGTGCTGGTGCCAATCAGTGTCAGCGTGCCGCCCAGAATGGCGGAGTAGCTCAGCGGAATCATCAACTTGGAGGGTGAAATACCGATCTTCCGGGACCAGGCATGGACGGCGGGAATCATGGTGGCAACCACCGGCGTATTGTTGAGGAAGCCACTCAGCAGGGAAACCGGAAGGGCAATGCGGGCCTGCGCGGAACGGACCGATTTCGGGTTGCGAAGCAGGTGGTTGACCAGCAGATCTACACCGCCGGAATGATGAATACCGGCGGCCACCACAAACATGGCCACCACGGTGATCAGACCGCTGTTACTGAACCCGGCCAGTGCCTGGTCGGCGGAGATAATGCCACCGGCACTGAGCACCACCAGCACCGCCATCATCACCAGATGCGGCGCAAAACGGCCCGAACTCATCAATAACAGGGCGGTGAGCGCCAACCCCAGGGAAAACCATCCTTGCCAGTCCATAACTCGGTCTTTTCCGGTTTGAAAGCTGGCAGGATAGCGAGGCAGAGCAATTCTGAGAAAGAATAACTATCGATTTTTATAGCATTCTATGGAATATCAAACCGCCACGTCGGCCATGTTTCCGTAAGCTTCCAGCCAGGCCCGGCGATCGGAAGCACGCTTCTTGCCCAGCAGCATGTCCATCCGCTCGTCGGTGTCATCCCCTTCTTCCAGAGTGAGCATGACCAGGCGGCGGGTGTCCGGTGCCATGGTGGTTTCTCTCAACTGTAACGGGTTCATCTCGCCCAGTCCCTTGAAGCGCGTTACCTGAATCTTGCCTTTGCGATTTTCAGCCGCCAGGCGGTCGATGATGCCCTGTTTCTCGTGTTCGTCGAGGGCATAGAAGGTTTCCTTGCCGAGATCCACGCGGTACAGAGGGGGCATCGCCACGAACACGTGCCCGGCCGCCACCAGCGGCCGGAAGTGTTTCACAAACAAAGCGCACAGCAGCGTGGCGATGTGCAGGCCGTCCGAATCCGCATCGGCCAGGATGCAGATCTTGTTATAGCGCAGGCCGGCAAGGTCGTCAGAGCCAGGATCCACACCAATAGCAACGGCAATATCGTGTACTTCCTGGGACGCCAGGATTTCACCCGAGTCCACTTCCCAGGTATTCAGAATTTTACCCCGCAACGGCATGACCGCCTGGAATTCCCGATCCCTGGCCTGCTTGGCGGAACCTCCGGCGGAATCACCTTCCACCAGGAACAACTCCGATCTCGCGGTGTCACCGCCGGAACAGTCCGCCAGCTTGCCGGGCAACGCCGGGCCAGAGGTCACCTTCTTTCTGGCCACCTTTTTGCTCGCCCTCAACCGGCGCTGGGCATTACTGATAAACAGTTCCGCCAGGGCTTCGGCAATGTCGGTGTGCTGGTTCAGCCACAGACTGAAAGCATCTTTCACAACCCCGGAGACGAAGGCAGCGGCTTCCCTTGAAGACAGCCTCTCCTTGGTCTGGCCGGAAAACTGGGGCTCCTGCATCTTGAACGACAGTACATAGGCCACCCGTTCCCAGATATCCTCGGGCGACAACTTTACCCCCCGGGGCAGCAGGTTTCTGAATTCACAAAACTCCCGCATGGCTTCCAGCAGGCCGGTGCGCAGACCATTGACGTGGGTACCACCCTGGGCAGTGGGAATCAGATTGACATAACTTTCCAGCACCGCATCACCGCCCTCCGGCAGCCACTGGATAGCCCAGTCCACGGCTTCCTTGTTGCCGGAGAAACTGCCGGTGAAGGGTTCCAGCGGCACCGCTTCAATATCGGCCAGAGCCGTTCTCAGGTAATCCCGAAGACCGTCCTCGTAGAACCACTCGTCTTTCTCGCCGGTCTTCTCCTGCAGAAAGGTCACCGTCAGTCCCGGGCAAAGAACCGCCTTGGCACGAAGGTTGTGGCGCAAGCGGCTGACCGAAAAATTGGGACTGTCAAAATATTTGGGGTCCGGCGTGAACTTCAGGCGGGTACCGGTGTTGCGCTTGCCTACGGTATCAACCACTTCCAGCTCGGAGGCTTTGTCACCGTTGGCGAACGTCATCCGATGCACCTGACCATCCCGCTTGATGGTCACTTCCAGATGCGTGGACAGGGCATTGACCACGGAAACACCCACACCGTGCAGACCACCGGAGAAGTTGTAGTTGCCCTGGGAGAATTTACCACCGGCGTGCAACCGGGAAAGGATAAGCTCCACCCCGGGCAGTCCTTCTTCCTTGTGCAGATCGACCGGCATGCCCCGACCGTCGTCCTCCACACTCAGGGAATTGTCGCTGTGCAGCACCACATCAATCCGCCGGGCGTGGCCGGCGAGGGCCTCGTCAACGCTGTTATCAATGACTTCCTGGGCCAGGTGGTTGGGCCGCGACGTGTCGGTATACATCCCCGGGCGCTTGCGCACCGGATCAAGACCGCTCAGGACTTCAATGGCATCGGCGTTGTACTGTTGCTCGCTCATAGGAATGGCACGGCTCCGCAAATGATCGTTGCGCCATAGCTTAGGGATTCAGGCTGAAAGATCAACGGTTGTTTTGTGGCGGCGCCAAGTGGTTTCAGTTTTCAAGCGTCCGAACCAGTGGCTGCTCAGTCAGGCCCTGCACACGAATCTGCTGCCAGCCGCGAGGCTCAACCGCAAGTACCGCACAGGGCGAGGTGACCACCTGGGCCACCATCATGTCCGGCGCCGGTTCATTCACATGCATGTCGAGCACCAGACTCTCGCCTTGCGCCAGCGCAGACTGGAGCCCGACGCTGTAACCGGCGGTTGGTTTCTGGCCGAGCGTGACCATCACCAGTGCCTCCCGGCTCAGATCAACCTTGCGCACCACATCCGTGGCCATATTCTGGCCGCTGACATCCAGGAGCGCTTCGCGATCTGCCTCCGAACGCACAAACGCCACCCCCGGCCCGGTCAGGCCGCAATACGCAGACTGGGTAATCTGCCGCACCATTACGCCCTCACCCGCGCTGGGTCCGCCCGTGGCGCTACACGCCG
Organism: Marinobacter sp. tcs-11; assembly: GCF_002049515.1. Lineage (NCBI taxonomy): Bacteria > Pseudomonadati > Pseudomonadota > Gammaproteobacteria > Pseudomonadales > Marinobacteraceae > Marinobacter > Marinobacter sp. tcs-11. The sequence continues at coordinate 207,486 of NZ_LLYU01000005.1, forward strand.
CCAGAAGCAGCATCGCAGCGGAGGTGATAAATGGTCGAACCAGAGTCCTTTTCATTGAACTGCTTTTACTCCGTCGTTGGTCGAAGGCGCCTGGTCAGGCTGCAGTAATCTGTAACCTTTAAACCCGGGCCTGGGAAGGATATCAGGGTTGGAGGTAGAAATGGTTGGACGTGAGAAACTGGTGGTCATGCGGATATCAGACAGGCTTTGGCCGTCTTCTATGGTGATCACTTCTCGCAAGCCTGAAACAGGATACTCCGCACAGGCTTCACCCGCCTGACAAATCAATCCATCTCCATCTAGATCTGTTCCAGCAACCAGAAAGTACTCACCAGGGGTAACTTCAGAAAGCCGTCTCGGTTCTTCTCCATCGTCCGGCTCAAACCTGAAGCGATACTGACCGTTCTCGACATCTGCAACGACCTGAGACTGCGCAAGATAAAAGCCGCCATCAGTCGGCTCTTTGCTTACAAGCAAGACGAAATGTCGCCCGGCATCTCGAGCACGCTCATCGCTGAGCAGCTGCCCGATGACGGGGATGCTCAATGTGTTCGGGGATAGATCGACCTCGTATGCAATATCAACGACCCCTCTGGCTGGCTCATCGGGGTCCAGGAGATCTGGTTTGAGTGTCAGCATTAATTCCAGATCACCACTTTCTGCACTCCCGGATAGTTCAGCGCCCAGCCATTCCGGCTGACTCGCGACCATTTCGGCGGAAACCGAGGCGTCTCCGAATTTCTGAATCTCAACCAACTGTGTTGATATACCTTCATTGCTAAGGCTAACCACGGCGGGTGAAGCAGAAAGGACAGTGACAGGTTCACCGTCGATAGCCTTGGCCACAGCTTTGCCTGCATCGATAATCCCCCACCCCAGGCGATCAGTTCTGCCATCCTGAGGCTGTGTTAGCAGTCCCGATTCTAACCACCCCCTAACGGTTACTGTGTTCAGGTTCGGCATTTCCGACTTCATCAAGGCCAAAACACCAGCTACATGCGGCGATGCCATGGAGGTGCCCTGCAGCCCACGATAACCCGGCACAGAAACACTTCCACGACGCTCTCCGCTGGTCGACCAGACCACGTCGGCCAGGCCATCAAGATTGCCATCCCGGCTCGCATCGCCCCCAGGAGCCGCAAGGTCAATCCAGCTACCGAAATTGGAATAAGAGGCGGGGCGGCCTCCAGCGTCAACGGCACTGACTGAAAGCACATGACTGGATGCCGCCGGATACGACGGTACTGACGTAGCCGAATTTCCGGCGGCTGCCACAAATAGCAGACCTTCACTCACTCCATATCGCAGCGCGCTTTCCAGCGCTTCGATCTGGGGCAGCCCACCCAGACTCATATTAACGACCTGAGCTTTTGGCGATCCACCGCTGGTTTCACCTGTTACCCAGCGAATCCCGGCTATGAGCTGATCCGACGTACCAACGCCACCCTCACCAAGCACACGCACCGGAACAATCTTGCTTTCAAAAGCAATTCCGCCAATCCCCTCATTGTTGAGGGCGGCCCCGATAGTGCCTGCTACGTGGGTGCCATGATAAACATCTCCGCCAACGCTACTTCCGGGATCAACCGGCTCACCACCATCGATAAAATCTCGACCTTCCGGGGCGACATTCTGCTGAAGATCCGGATGCCAATGACCTTCACTGTCTTGCAGAAGGCCGCTATCCAACACAGCAACGTGAACGGGCGTCAAGCCAGCGTTACCGATCTGCCAGGCGATCGGCGCATTAACGAGGTCGTAGTGCCAGTTCAGGGAATAATCTGGTTCATCAATCGGCGTAGCCTGGGTGCGAAAGAAATAATTAGGAACCACCGACTTGTATTCCGGCCGCTTTCTCAGCTCTCTGATCCATTCAAGCGTGATCTGTTGGCCAGCAATCCCACTATTTGCCGCTGATGAAGTCGCCACTACAGGCATTGATACCAGCCAGTCCGCACCGCCCAAATGCCGCCCTGAGACTCCAGCATTTACGGCGAAACTACTGGTCTTTCCCTCCGCCATGGAGACCAACGCCTCGCCCTGAACAAAGTCATAGTCAGGCCAATCAAAATTCAGTTGTGTTGCGGTTCCGACGGAGTTCTTGGATATAACGTAACGGGCAGGCCCACTACCGAGAGTACGCACTGTCAGGCTGTATTCCCCTTCCGCTTCATCCCCCAACTCGACAACAACACGAGACCCGGCACTTCCAGTCTCCGCGCTATCGACTATTCTTCCGTTATCCGTCAGTTCAATCCTTAGTGCCGGATTACCTGCCCGACTACCAAAAGCCTCGAGTACAATCGCCTGGCCTTTTGCCATAGGCACGTTGTAGAGGTCCTCAGCATCGCTCTCGTAGCTAAAAATAACGCCTTGATCCGTGAGCGTCGGATAGCTCCCACCACTGCCTGCCAGGTAACCGGCCAGCACAAAGTTGTCCGGCAGTCCCAGTGAAACGGTCGCAGGTCTCGCCCCATCCAGCCCCAACTGGTCCATCGTGTCCTGATCAACCCGGCTGTTGGCTTCAATACTGATAACCCCGGAAAGCGGACTGGGCGGCGCTATCGGTGCAACGGCATCGGAACCGCCCGAACCACCGCCACAACCGGTGAGCAATGCCATCCCTGGCACCACAACAAAAGCAAGAATCGACAATCTCACGGCGTCTCTCTTATTCTTTGTTGAAACTGTTCACAGAGTATACGGCCAGACATCCCTGATCGACCTGTGTCAGACCTTCACGGGCCCCATGAAAAAACCCGCGGGCCTTGGCATCGCGGGTTCTTTCATAGTACTTCGCTTCTCCTGGCCTTACAAAGCGTAGAAAAGCATGGGCACAAAGGCCACCAGCAGAAGCGTGGGAATCATCACAACCAGCGGCAGCAACAATCTCTCATAGCGGTGCCAGAAGGTGCCGGTACGTTCCGCTGCCAGCACTTCGGTTTCACCCACCACCTGCCGGGTCAGCAGGTGATTCAGGGCAACCGGCGGGCTGAGATAGCCAAGTTCAAATGCCACCAGGCAGACGATCCAGAAATGCAGTGGATCAATGCCAATCTGTAGGGCCGGTTGGGCAATAGTGGCGGAAACCAGTATGACGGCACCGAACGGATCCATCACCATCCCGATCACCGTCAGCATGACCACGATTACCAGCATGGCAATCCAGGGGCTGGTCAGATCCTCCGGGAACAGGGCATGAACAATATCAGAACGCTCAAGAATACCGCCCAGGCAAATCGAGAAACCAATCAGCGCCAGTAGTGCGCCAATGTGCACAGCCGAATCGCTGGCAGCCGCTGTGCTTCGGGAGAAAAACGCACTGGTACGGCTCTGGCCTTCGTCACGGCTATTCCGGCCGGCGTCCAGGGCAACCAGCGCCAGCATTACCAGCGGCAAAATCAAAGGCGCACTGTACTCGTTGAATTGAAGCCCCAGGATCGCCCAGATGGCCAGGATCACTGCCGTTGCCGTCAGTGCATAAGGCAACAACGGTCGCAGCTCCATGACGGCCGCGCGGAATGCACCCGGGGCCGGCCTTGGTCTCCAGTTGCCTTCGGTCTTACACACCACAAAGGAGAACAGGGTGGCCGACATGATGAACACCCAGAACCCCCATCCATACATTTCGGTGGTGGTCACTTCCTTGTTCAGTGCGGCAACCACCACAATCAGCAGGCAGGGATTGAGCACCACCCCAAGGCTGCCCGACATGGCGGTCGTGGCCAGTGACAATTGACGCCCTGCCCCGGCCCGCCGAAGCTCGTCGTAGACAACCCCGCCCACGGCCAGAATGAAAATGCCGGAGGCTCCGGTAAATGCTGTCGGGAAGGCAGTGGCAAAGATGATTACCGAAGCCAGCAAGGGTGCAGGCAGATTGAAGGGCTTCACCAAGTTCAGCAACAGCTCTGGAACCCGGGTCTGTTTGAGCATCATGCCCACCAGCACGTACAGTCCGATGTTGATGAACATGGAGGACAGGTTCGACATCATGCCGAAGTAGATTGCCAGCCCGGAGGAGTAGCCATCCACAAAGAAAAAATAGCTCATGGCAATGAAGCCCATGGTGCAATACAGCGGCACCACAAGGCCGGAAGCCAGCGCCAGACTGCCCGCCCTCATTCGCTCCGGCACATAGACGAAGCGAAAAGCATTGATGATCATGAACAGCCCGAACACGCCTGCCCAGGCGTACTGCAGGACAATGTTCGCCTCAGACCCCGGAGACTGAGCCAGCCGGCCCATGTAAGCGTTCAATGACAGCACCATCAGGCCGTTGATGACGAACTGCACGCCCTGGCTTAAACGCCACTCCGCCCGATTGCGGGGCAGACGCAAAGCAATGTGGTCGGCATCCATTGCGGCAATGGCGGCAGCCAGAGCAAACATGCCGATAAACAGGAACTTAGTCAGGTCTATGTTATCGAGCAGGAAGTCGGCCAAACCCTGCTCTACAGCCTTGTAGACACCGAGCGCCCAGGTGGCGTGTTTCTGGTTTTCGGCAAACTGCAGGTGGCGCTGCTCACACAGCGCCAGGTTACTCTGCAGGGACTGCCGGATAGCCTGGGGATCCGGCGGCGAACTGAACAGGTCGTCCGGGTCTGGCTTATAGGCCTGGACCCGTCGCTCTACCTCTTTATCAATGTCCATGAAAAGGTTGCAGGTAGGCTCTGTTGCATCCGGATTGAGCAGGTAATAGTTAGGCCATACCTGCTCGCCGACCCATAGCAACCGGGAGTGGAGCGAGTTGCCCATCCCCAGCAGCAGGGTGGCCAGAAGCAACAGCAGCAGAATCATCCCATGCAGTCTGTGCATGGGATACAACGTTCTTACGCCGGTTGCAGTCATTGCGCGCCAGTTCATGGTCAGGCTCTCCGCTTATTCCCGGTTTTCCGCTGTACACTCGGAGGCGCCGGGATTGCTGGCACATCGGATCTTGCTGAGCAGGCTCAGCATTTTCGGGTGATAAACGTTGGGAGCTCCGTCAACCCCATCGCGCATTTCCAGACGGTTCTGGCGGAACATCTCCTGGTAACCAACGATGTCCTTTTCCGGGATCCGTATCCACTGCTCGTCAGGAATCCCGTTTTCCTGGCTTTTAATCAGATTCATTGCCTGTGGGTACATGCCCCAGGCAACTTCCCGGGCCTTCTGGGCCGTGTCGTCTTCGATCACGCCATCACGGGCAATGATCTGAATGGTCAGCTGGGCAAGCGGGTAGTCGACAATGCCACCCTTGTCGCCGATCCCTTTGTACAGCTCCAGAGCCTGGTAGGCGAACGCAGGCGCATAGGCAGTATCGACCGACCCATTGTTGAACTTGCCAGCAAAGTTGGTGATATCAGAGGGAACCACCGTCGCTTTTACATAGTTCACCATGTGAATGGCGTCTTTCTGGTAGTCCAGGGTGGCAATACGCTTTCCGGCCAGTTCGCCCGCTGTATCAATGCTGCGATCATTCACAAACAGATAACCGGCACCCGCCGGTACAATGCCCAGTACCTCATAGCCACCGTCCTTCATGAGGGACGCTGCCTTGGGCTGTGCCAGGGTGGCCAGCAGGGTTTTCAGGTCGTCGTAACTTGGCAGGGCACCGACGGCACTGATGCTTCCGGTAAAACGATTGAATGGGCGAATACGGATGTCGGTCGCGGCGACGGCATCGCACTGGCCCGCGTTGAAGTCGCCAATGGCCACGCCTTCATCAGTGTAGGGCTTGAGTTGGAAATCGACCCCATGGGCTTTCATTTCCAGAGCGTAGTCCTTGACCATGTTGTAGACGTCGCCGTTAGCGCCGATGACATCAAACACACACATGGAAACCGACTGGGCAGATGCCAGTGGTGCGACAATGGCAAGAGACAAGGCTGCAAGGGATTTGCGAATCATGACGACCTCCGGGTCATTCTTGTGTTTTTGATCTTTAAGTCATAGATAACTGAAAGGCCAGCCTCAGAGCAGGCCTTCCAGATCCATGGTTTCAACGTTCTCGGTATTGCGCTCCGGACTCATCTTGCCGAAGAAGGTCCGTGGTGTGCGGTGGCCGTAGTTGGCGCTCCAGTGTTTGTCCGATGCGAACTGGACAATCCTGCGGGCCACTTCGTCCACAAGCCGATATTCTTCCCAAACCTCGATGCGCTCTTCAGCCTCTGCGAATTCCGAAATGGCCTGTGCCAGCACCTGCGGTCGCCCAAAGGTTTCCGCAGCGACTACCTGAACGGCGTAAGAGGCACGGATACCGGACTCAACACTCAGCTCTGCGCTGTTTTCCATCACCTGCCAGGGGTCTGGAGACAGGTCCGGTCGGGTGTCAGGCAACAGTAACCAGACGAGGGCGCGAACGGCGTTGGGCAAACCGCCCCATTTTTCATTATCCACGCACTGGGCGGCACGCTCGGCCTGGGGCGCAATGTTGCGAGGCACACCCGCCAGGGCGCCGGAGTTGGAGTCGTTCACAATGCCCTGCATCCCCGTTAGCAGCCCGAGCAGGAACGTGAGTTCGTCCTGATCACTGAAAAGGAACGGGCATTCCAGAGGTTCGGCTGCCGGGTCAAAATCGTAGGCGGCCATGGCACGCTTGAAGGCTTCGTAGCGGCGCTCAGCGGTGCGCGCGTAGAGTCTTTTGGAGACTTCCCGGGCATCTTTGGCGGCGGGAACATCGCCACGGTATTCCGCCCGCAGATAAGCCAGTTCAGCCTCCCAGGCCCGGTATTCCATGCAATTCGCCGCCAGCAGCATGAGCAGGGAACCGGTTGAGTCCGGTGCATCAGTGACTCTCGAAAACGAGTAAACCAGTGGATCCGTGCCCTCACCCAGCGCACAGGCCATGCCCGGATCGGACATCTGCATAACGTAGGGGGTTGCCTCGGACTCCGAGTAGTTCGACAACACGATGCCGGTGGTGGTGTAGATAGGGTTGGCAGAACATCCGGCCAGCAGCAGTACCGAACTTCCCAGCATTGCCTGGCGAACACGAGCCGAGAACCGACGCGCTTGAGAGACCATTGAGGAGATCATAATTCGACCTGTCTGACATTGTTTTTGTATGTAAGGGAGTGCGAGAAATTCTTATCACATTTAATTCTCGTCAATCCGTGAACCAGCTCCGGATACCTCTGGCCAGAGCTCGAACGAGAGCAAGAATGCGAGGAATATTGTCAGACAGAAATGGCTTTATTGCCGAAACCGACATGCCGATCAGGCCAATGGCCCGGGATGAATCGAATTATTTTATTATTTATTGATTTATAACAATGAGTTAAATATGTAGCGCATTTCGGAACAAGCGTGCCACTTTGTGACTTGTGCACATTAACATTGATCAAGACCCAGCATCGCCATCACCTGATCGGTCAGTCCATCGAGGGTCAGACCACCCCGTTCCGGGCGATACCAGGTGACCGTCCAGCTCAGGGCGCCGGTCAACATTCTTCGGGTAATGAAAGGGTCCGCTCCAAGCTGGTGTTCCTTCGACAGCTGTTGGAGCGTAGACAACCACAGGTCTTCATAGATATCCCGCAACTCCAGCACTTCAGCCTGGGAGCTTTCCGAAAGACTGCGCCACTCATACACCAACACCGCCATGGCCTCTCCGGTCTGGCCGTTAATCGACTCCAGTTCCGCCCTTATCAGCGCCCGCAGTTTTTCTCTCGCTGAATCCGCCTGGTCGGCAGCGGCCTGCATCAAGGCGGTATTCAGCCGAATGGTCTCGACCATCACCGCCTTGAGAATTTCCTCTTTGGTGCGGAAATGGTGGAACAAGCTCCCTGACTGAATACCCACAGCCGCCGCCAGATCCCGCACCGTCGTGCGCTCGTAGCCTTTATCCCTGAACAGTCTTGCTGCTTCGTTTAACAGGCGCCCGCGGGCGCTGGAGGGATCAGACACAAGTTGCTCGGCAATGAGGGATTGCAGGATTGGGTTCTGGTTCACAAAGGCCATCCGGTTGTCTTGCTGGGACTTTTTATTCTACCCGAGATTTGCCTGTTTACAAACCAAGCGCTTGCTTGGTATTGTCGTTTCGATCGTTGGATAACCTCTCGCCAGTGCGGGTATCAGAACAAGGCCAAGAACATGTCAGACGCCAACAAAACCATCCGTATCGGTTGCTCCGCCGCTTTCTGGGGCGATACCGAAACCGCCGCTGCCCAACTGGTACGCCAGGGCAATATTGATTACCTGGTCGCCGATTACCTGGCCGAGATCACCATGTCGATCATGGCCGGCCAGAAGATGAAAGACCCGACTCAGGGCTACGCCCGGGATTTTGTGCAGACGGTGATGGCGCCTCTGCTCGGCGAGATAAAGGATAAAGGCATCCGGGTTCTGGCCAATGCCGGTGGAGTAAACCCGGTGGCTTGCCGCGATGCTCTGCAGGCCCTGTGTGAAAAGGCCGGCGTCGATCTGAAGATTGCGCTGGTGCTCGGCGATGATCTGTTGATGAAAAAGAAAAAGCTGGGCGATGCCGGCATTACTGAAATGACCACCGGTCAGCCCTTCCCCGCCATGATGGTGAGCCTGAACGCCTATCTGGGTGCGCCCGGCCTGGTGGCGGCCCTGGAACAGGGTGCCGACATCATTATCACCGGCCGTGTCGCAGACAGTGCGCTGGTGCTGGCGCCGCTGGTGCATGAATTCGGCTGGCGCTGGAACGACTACGACAAACTGGCCCAGGGCAGCCTGGCCGGGCATTTGCTGGAATGCGGCGCCCAGTCTACCGGCGGTAATTTCACCGACTGGGAACAGGTGGCTGATGGCTACGCCAATATGGGCTTTCCCATCGCCGAGGTCAGCGCCTCTGGCGATTTTGTGATGACCAAGCCCGAGGGCACCGGCGGCATGGTCAGCAGGGGCACTGTGGGCGAGCAGCTGGTGTATGAGATTGGCGACCCACGGGCTTACCTGCTGCCAGATGTAACCTGCGATTTCACTCAGGTGACACTGGAGGAAATCGACAAGGACCAGGTCCGGGTGTCCGGTGCCAGGGGACTGCCGCCGACGGACAGCTACAAGGTGTCAGGCACCTGGCCAGATGGATTCAAGTGCACGGTGACGTTCCTGCTGGCCGGCCTTGATGCCCGCGCCAAAGCACAACGAGTGGCGCAAGCTATTCTGGCCAGGACGTCAGCGATGTTTGCCGAGCGCGGCCTGCCGGATTATTCCGAAACCAGTATCGAATTGCTGGGCACCGAGACTACCTATGGCCCCCATGGCACGGGCGACCAATGCCGGGAAGTGGTGGTGAAGATTGCCACCGCCCATCCGAAGAAAGAAGCCCTGGTGCTGTTTTCCAGGGAAATTGCCCAGGCCGCTACCGGTATGGCGCCTGGCATCACCGGTATTGTCGGCGGTCGGCCAACCGTGTGGCCGAAGATTCGTTTGTATTCCTGTCTGGTACCGAAATCGGAGGTGGCGGTTTCGGTGGATCTGGCAAGTGAGAAGTCTGAGGTGGAGGTAGCGACCGAAGGTGGTTTCAATCCGGGCGATCTCGCGGCTGAGCCGGAGTCCCGGATGGAGGTGGCAACGGATACCACAGTGCCGCTGCTCAAGCTGGCTTGGGCGCGGTCCGGGGATAAGGGCGATCACAGCAATATCGGGGTGATCGCGCGGGATCGAGAGTATGTTCCTTATATTGAGGCTGCGTTAACGGAACAGGCGGTGGCCGAGTGGATGGCTCATACGCTGAATCCTGAGTCCGGCAAGGTGACTCGCTGGTCTATGCCTGGGTTGCATGCGTTCAATTTCTTGCTGGAGCACAGTCTAGGTGGCGGCGGTGTGGCGTCGCTTCGGATTGATCCGCAGGGTAAGGCGTTTGCTCAGCAGTTGCTGGAGTTTCCGGTGCCTGTGCCTTCGAATCTGGTTCCTCAATGAATGTATTAACCCCGGTTCTGGGGCAAGAGCCCCGACAGGGCATTACTTCCCTGAGCTTGGGTGCAAGCGCCCCACCGGGGTACAGCCTTCCGGGACACGCCGTAAATGCGTCCGTGTAGGCTTGAGCGCAGCTTCCCTGCTGCGCACAGTCCCGGAAGGCTGTACCCCGGCGGAGCGCCCGAACGTTTTTCGTGGATTCTTTGGATTGGAATAGGGAATTTTGTATGAGTTATCAGTCTGTTCTTCGCCCGGGCTTGTTTGAAGGCCAGGTTTTTATTGTCACCGGTGGCGGTTCGGGGATTGGCCGCTGCACGGCTCACGAACTGGCGGCGCTCGGTGCCCGGGTTGCGCTGGTGGGTCGTAAGCAGGAGAAGGTAGACGCGGTTAAGGCCGAAATTGAGGAAGACGGCGGTATTGCCAGCGCCCATGCCTGCGATATTCGCGAGGAGGAGTCGGTCAAGACCACGGTGAAGGCCATTATTGAGACCCACGGCGGTCTGAACGGGGTGGTGAACAATGCCGGCGGGCAGTTTGCGTCTCCGTTAACGGGCATTAACCAGAAGGGTTGGGAAACCGTGGTGCGCACGAATCTGACCGGCGGTTTCCTGATGGCCAGGGAGGCCTATACCCAGGCCTTGAGCAAGTCCGGCGGTGCGATTGTAAATATCGTGGCAGATATGTGGGGTGGCATGCCCGGCATGGGGCACTCTGGCGCAGCCCGGGCCGGTATGGTGAATTTCACCCAGACAGCCGCGGTCGAATGGGCACCGTCCGGGGTTCGGGTGAATGCGGTGGCGCCGGGGTGGATTGCGTCCAGCGGGATGGACAACTACCCGGCCCACATGAAGTCGTGGATTCGCAGCCTGGCGGATGCGGTGCCGATCAAGCGGATGGGTACAGAATCAGAGGTGAGTTCGGCGATCTGCTTCCTGCTTAGCCCGGGCGCGGCGTTTATCAGTGGTGATTGTCTGCGGATTGATGGCGCGGCGTCCCAGGGTGGGCGTGTGTGGCCGATGCCGAAGGCGACGAATAACGAGCCCTATAACGGTTTTCATCGGGCGGTAACGCCGAAAGTGTTGAGTGACGACTGAGGATTTGCCATGCAGGTACTGGAAACAACAATAAGCCCCCAGTCCGACGAGTTCCGGGCCAATGTCGAGGCCATGGAAGCGCATATCTCGACTTTCCGGGATGTGGAGCAGAAGGTTCTGGACCTGGCGGAATCGGCCCGGGAGAAGTTTACCAAGCGGGGCAAGCTGCTACCGCGGGATCGCATCAATCGCTTGCTCGATCGTGGCAGTGAGTTTCTGGAGCTGTGTTCCCTGGCCGGTTACAAGATGCATGATGACAAAGACGGTTCCATGGCCGGAGGCGGGATTATTGCCGGCATCGGCAGAGTAGCAGGAGTACGCTGCCTGGTGGTCGCAAGCAACAGTGCCATCAAGGGCGGAACCATTACTCCCGCCGGTCTGGACAAAACCCTGCGCCTGCAGCAGATCGCCATGGAGAACAAGCTGCCGGTGGTGTCGCTGTCAGAATCTGGCGGCGCCAACCTGAACTACGCCACCGATATCTTCGTGCTGGGCGCCCGGGGCTTTGCGAACCAGGCCCGTATGTCAGCAGCCGGTATTCCACAGGTAACCGTCGTCCATGGCAACGCCACTGCCGGCGGGGCCTATCAGCCCGGTCTGTCGGATTATGTGATCACCGTGCGCGAACAGGCCAAGATGTTCCTGGCCGGCCCACCTCTGCTAAAAGCGGCTACCGGCGAGGTCGCCACCGATGAAGAGCTGGGTGGAGCAGAAATGCACGCCACGGTTGCCGGCACCGCCGAATACCTGGCGGAAGACGATGCTGATGGCATCCGGCAGGCCCGGGAGATTCTGGGCGCCCTGCCCTGGAACGAAAACCTGCCGCTACGCCAGGAACCACAGTGGGATGAGCCGCTGTATCCGGCGGACGAGCTGCTGGGCGTGATTCCTTCCGACGCCAAGAAGCCCTATGACGTGCGAGAGATCCTGGCCCGCATCGCCGATGGCTCCCGGTTCCTGGATTTCAAGAACGACTACGACAGTCAGACGGTGTGCGGCACCATCCGTATTCAAGGTCACAGCGTAGGCATCATCGGCAACAACGGCCCGATCACCCCTGCCGGCTCCGCCAAGGCGGCGCAGTTTATCCAGCTTTGCGATCAGGCAGGCACGCCTATCCTGTTTCTGCATAACACCACCGGATTTATGGTCGGTACCCACTCCGAACAGAACGGCATCATCAAACACGGGTCGAAGATGATTCAGGCCGTGGCCAACTGCCGGGTACCAAAACTCGCCGTGGTGGTGGGCGGTTCCTACGGCGCCGGCAACTACGCCATGTGCGGCCGGGGCCTGGACCCGAGATTTATCTTCGCCTGGCCCAACAGCCGCACCGCCGTCATGGGCCCCGCCCAGGCCGGGAAGGTGATGCGCATCGTGGCTGAAGAAAAACAACGCAAAAGTGGTATCGAGCCGGACGAAAAGACTCTGTCGTTCCTGGAACAGGCCACCGCCAAAAAGCTGGAAGACGGCTCCACCGCCCTTTACGGAACTGCCAGGCTCTGGGACGACGGCCTGATCGATCCTCGGGATACCCGCCGTGTTCTGGCCATGGTGCTTTCCGTTTGCCGTGAAGCCGAACAACGACCACTGCGACCCAACGTTTACGGCGTCGCCCGTTTCTGATTTCCACACTGATTTACCGGGAGAACAACAATGAAATTCACAGCCGAACACGAAGCCCTCAGAAAGACCGTCCGCGATTTTGTCGAAAAGGAAATCAATCCGCACTGCGATGAATGGGAGGAAGCCGGCGAGTTTCCCATTCACGATCTGTTCAAGAAACTCGGCAACCTGGGCCTGCTGGGCATTCAGAAGCCGGAGGAATACGGCGGCATGGGTCTGGATTACAGCTACAACCTCGTGGCTGCTGAAGAACTGGGCATGGCCAAGTGCGGCGGTGTTCCGCTGGCCGTGGGCGTACAGACTGACATGTGCACCCCCGCGATTGCGCGCTTCGGTTCCGATGAACTGAAACGGGACTTCCTGGCCCCGGCTATTGCTGGCGATATGGTGGGCTGTATCGGTGTGAGTGAAGTGGGCGCAGGCTCCGATGTGGCCGGCCTGAAAACCACGGCTAAGAAAGACGGCGATGACTACGTCATCAACGGCTCCAAGATGTGGATCACCAACTCCCCGAAAGCGGATTTCATGTGTCTGCTGGCCAACACCAGCGACGACAAACCCCACAAGAATAAAACCCTGATGATCGTGCCCATGAACACACCGGGCATCACCTTCAGCCCGCACCTGAACAAGCTGGGCATGCGTTCATCAGAAACCGCCCAGGTGTTTCTGGACGACGTGCGAATTCCCCAGCGTAACCGCATCGGCGCAGAAGGCACCGGCTTTATGATGCAGATGCTGCAGTTCCAGGAGGAGCGCATGTGGGGGGCCGCCAACGTAATCAAGGCCCTGGAAAACTGTGTCACGCAGACCATTGAATACTGCCGCGAGCGCAAGACCTTTGGCCAGCCGCTCATCGACAACCAGTACATCCATTTCCGCCTGGCGGAGTTACAGACCGAAATCGAAGCGCTGCGCGCGCTGACCTATCAGGCCTGTGAGCTGCACGTTGAGGGCAAAGATGTCACCAAGCTGGCGTCGATGGCGAAACTGAAGGCCGGGCGTCTGGGTCGAGAAGTGACCGATGCTTGCCTGCAGTTCTGGGGTGGCAACGGTTACATGTGGGACAACCCCCTGTCACGGGCTTACCGCGATGTGCGGTTGGTCTCCATCGGCGGCGGTGCCGACGAAATCATGCTGGGCATCATCTGCAAGCTGATGGGCACCTTGCCTGGCAAGAAACGCGACTGACGTTGTTCAAGGCCTTGTGGGCAGGCAGGGCTTGATGGAGGGCCATGAGGCGGGGATCCCTTTTCGGGACACGCCTACAAGCACATCCATGTGGGCTCGTTTCGGGCCGTCCATGGCCCTCAACGGTCCCGAAAAGGGATCCCCGCCTCACGGCCCCGAACATTTTACGTGGAGTCCTTTTATGGAACAGCAGCTACCACATTGCGAAACCCTGATTCTCGAAAAACAGGGCCCCACCCTGTTCATCACCATCAACCGCCCCGACGTCCGCAACGCCATGAGCCTGCAAATGGTGGCTGAACTGTCCACAATCTTCAGCGAGATCGAAAACGACACCAGCATTCGCGCAGCCGTCATCCGCGGCGCAGGTGGACACTTCTGCGCCGGCGGCGATATCAAAGACATGGCAGGCGCCCGGAGCCAGAAAGCCGGCGAAGGCCGCGATGACCCGTTCTACAAACTCAACCGCGCCTTCGGCCAGATGATTCAACAAGTCAACGAATCCTCCAAAGTCGTCATCGCCATCACCGAAGGCGCCGTCATGGGCGGCGGCTTCGGCCTGGCCTGCGTCTCCGACCTGGCCATCGCCGGCCCGACCGCCAGATTCGGCATGCCGGAAACCACCCTCGGCGTAATCCCGGCCCAGATCGCCCCGTTCGTGGTAGAACGCATCGGCCTGACCCAAGCTCGGAGACTGGCTCTTCTTGGTTTAAGAATCGACGCAGCGGAAGCCTGCGCGCTTGGCATCGTTCATCAGGTTGCGGAATCCGAAGAACAGCTGAACGACATGCTGAAACAGGCCCTGGAACGGATACGCCTGTGCGCCCCCGACGCCACGGCAGAAACCAAGGCCTTACTGCACCGAGTCGGCCACGAAGCCATGGCCGGTCTGCTGGACGACGCCGCTGAAAAGTTCGTGGCCGCTATCCGGGGGCCCGAGGGCACGGAAGGCACTATGGCGTTCATGCAAAAGCGTGAGCCAAAGTGGGCAAGCAACGAAAGCTAATCAACAACCAGAAGCCGCAGACCAATCACAAAGTATGTCTGCAGGCACGAACAAAGTCAGCGGAAGCGCCGATGGCGGGGAGGGCCTCCGGAAAATCTCGGAGGCCATGGATGGCCGGAGCGAAGCGCACAGGGATGTGCTCGTAGCGTTTTTCCGGAGGCCCTCCCCGCCAGCGGTGCGCACGAGCACCCAAACACGCAGGCGCGTATCAAGGCAGGTGACATACAAATGCTAAAAAAACTACTCATCGCAAACCGAGGCGAAATCGCCGTCAGGGTCATCCGCACAGCCAAGGCGCTGGGCTATCGAACCGTTGCCGTCTACTCCGAAGCCGACGCCAACGCCCTGCACGTTGAACAAGCCGACGAAGCCGTCTGCATCGGCCCGGCACAGGTTGCCGCCTCCTACCTGAACGCCGACGCCATCCTCGAAGCCGCCGCCAAAACAGGCGCCGACTGCATCCACCCCGGCTACGGCTTCCTCTCCGAAAATGCAGGCTTCGCCAAAGCCATCAAACAGGCCGGCCTCACCTTCGTCGGCCCGCCCGAAAACGCCATCGAACTCATGGGCAGCAAACGCCGCTCGAAAATCGCCATGCAGGAAGCCGGCGTGCCCGTAGTCCCGGGCTACGAAGGCAACAACGCTAGTGATGATGAACTCATCGCCGCCGCCCAGGACATCGGCTACCCCCTCATGCTCAAAGCCTCCGCAGGTGGCGGTGGCCGAGGCATGCGCCTGGTGGAAAGCGAAAGCGAGTTAGCCGACAACATTAAAAGGGCCCGCTCAGAAGCCAAGCAAGCCTTTGGTGACGACGAGCTGATCATCGAAAAAGCGGTCATCGAACCCCGGCACGTGGAAATCCAGGTTTTTGCAGACCGCCACGGCAACGCCGTATACCTGGGCGAGCGGGACTGCTCCGTACAGCGCCGGCACCAGAAAGTGGTAGAGGAAGCGCCCTCACCTTTTGTTACCCCGGAACTGCGTAAGGCCATGGGCGAAGCTGCTGTCAAAGCAGCCCTGGCCTGCGGTTACGAGGGCGCCGGTACCGTGGAATTTCTGGTCGACAAAGACCGCAGTTTCTACTTCCTGGAAATGAATACTCGCCTGCAGGTAGAGCATCCGGTCACCGAACTGATTACCGGCCAGGATCTGGTGGCCTGGCAGTTGATGGTCGCTGAAGGCCGCCCACTACCTCTGGCCCAGGATGACATCCAACTCAATGGCCACGCCATCGAAGTACGACTTTACGCCGAAGACCCGGCCAGCGGTTTCAACCCGCAAACCGGCACCCTGCACCAGTTCACTCCGGCCGAAGGCGAAGGACTGCGGTTTGATACCGGCGTGCGCTCCGGTGACGTGGTCAGTCCCCACTACGACCCCATGCTGGCGAAAGTCATCGCCTGGGGCCAGAACCGGGACGAAGCCCGTCGCCGCCTGATCCGGGCGCTGGAAGACACCACGGTGTTTGGTGTGACCACCAACCGCCATTTCCTCAGCCGCATCATCGCCGATGACACCTTTGGTGCCGGTGAAGCCACCACGGCCTTCCTGCAACAGGCCTTCAAGGATGATCCGTCACTGGCGCCCCAGCCGCTCACCATCCGCGAGCTGGCCCTGAGCGCCTGCGCATTGAGCCTCGGCCAATCCGCCCAGGAAGGCTGGAGTAACGCCCCCGCCACCGTCATGCCGATGAAACTTGAGGCCCAGGACGAAACCCTGGAACTGCTGGTCCGGCACAGTGGCCACAAACTGCTGGTGGCCCACGGCGAAGAACACTATGAATTGCAACTGCAACGCCAGGAACCCGGCCTGCTATGCATTATCGACAAGGGGGTTCGTCAGCGGTGCCAATACTACCGGAGCGGAGATTCCCTATATTTGCAGGCGTTCGGCCGTTCCTGGTGCGTTCGGGACATCACGCACCAGCCCGCGCAAGGTGCCATGGGCGCCGGCAGCGGCAAGGTCCAGGCCACGATGGACGGTGCCATTATTGATGTACTGGTGGCAGAGGGCGATCAGGTGGAACAGGGCCAGACCCTGGTGATTCTGGAAGCCATGAAAATGGAGCATCCGGTGAAGGCGGATCGCAATGGCACCGTTAGCCAATTGCTCGCCCGCAAAGGGGACCAGGTCAAGCGTGGCCAACTTCTGGCAGACGTGCAGTCCACCGAGGAGGCAGAATCATGAGCCGGCTACAGCAGCGCACAGTGTTTATAACCGGCGGTAGCCGGGGAATCGGCCGCGCTATCGCCCTGGCCTGTGCCCGGGAAGGCGCCAACGTGGTCATTGCGGCGAAAACGGATACCCCGCATCCAAAATTACCCGGCACCATCCACACGGTCGCTGAGGAAATTCGCAACGCCGGAGGCCAGGCACTGCCGCTGGTGCTGGACGTGCGGGATGAGCGACAGGTCCGCCAGCGAATGGATGAAGCCGCCGGTTATTTTGGCGGTATCGATGCACTGGTTAACAACGCCGGGGCGATACGTCTGACCGGTGTCGAAAACCTGAAAGTAAGCCGATACGACCTGATGCATCAGGTTAACGCCCGGGCGGTATTCACCTGTAGTCAGGCGGCCCTGCCCTGGCTGAAGGAATCCGGTGGCCACATTCTCAGCCTGTCGCCACCGCTGAACCTGAATACCCGGTGGTTTGCCCAGTACGGGCCCTACACCACCACAAAATACGGAATGACCATGCTCAGCATGGGCATGGCCGAGGAGTTTCGCCGCTATAACATTGCCGTGAACTGCCTGTGGCCAAAGACTCTGATTGCCACTGCCGCCATAGAACACGAAGTGGGCGGGCCTCAATTGATGGCGCAGGGACGAAAGCCGGAGATCATGGCCGATGCCGCGGTCAGCATACTGTCCCGCAGTGCGGACGAGCTGACCGGGCAAGCGCTGATTGACGAGGATGTACTTCGTCAGGATGGCGTAGAGAACTTCGAACACTACCGGTATGCCGCAGGTGACAAGCCGCTGCTGCCGGACCTGTTCCTGGATTAGCCGCGGAGCCAGGGGTTGGTCCGCGGTTCAAAACCTATAAAGACAATGACGACTGAAACGGACGCACCATGAGCCAAGACATCGTAACCGCACGCGACATCATGCGCAGCCTGCCCACGGTTCTGAAAAAATTTCCCTTCGTGGCAAAAGGGCTTTACTACTACCGGGTCAAGGACGACAAAAAAGAGCTGACCCTTGGCAAGCTGGTAGAGCGCAACGCTGACAAGCACCCCACTCGCCCTGCCATTCTCTTCGAAGATCGCAGCATTACCTGGGCAGAACTGGATGCCTGGAGCAATCGAATTGCCCATTACCTGAAAGATCAGGGGCTGGTAAAGGGCGATGCCATTGCGGTACTGCTGGAAAACCGACCGGAACTATTGGCTACCGTTGTTGGCGCAGCCAAGGTCGGCGTGGCCTGCGCCATGCTGAACACCTCCCAGAAAGGCAAAGTGCTGGCCCATAGTATCAACCTGATCGAGCCACGACTGCTGGTGGTTGGTAGCGAACTGATCGACCATGCCGAGTCGGTTCGTGGTGAGGTTCAGCTCCGGCACACGCATCCCCTGCTCTACCTGCACGACGCCAACACCCTGAACACCTTTGGCGATGCGCCGGAGGGTTACGTCAATCTGGCCCTGGAAGTCAGCCGTCGGCCCTCGACCCGCCCGATCCTGAGCAACCCGGTGACCATGGGTGATACCGCCGTGTTCCTCTACACCTCGGGCACCACCGGCCTGCCCAAGGCGGCGCCCGGTTCGCATCGCAAATTTATCAAGGCCTATGGCGGCTTTGGCATGCTCTCCCTGGCCATGGAACCGGAAGACGTCCTGTACTGTACGCTGCCGCTGTATCATGGCACGGCCCTGCTGGTGTGCTGGGGTTCGGTTCTGGCCGGAGGCTCCGCCATCGCCCTGCGCCGAAAATTCTCCGCCAGCGCCTTCTGGGACGACGTCCGCCGCTACAACGCCACCACCTTCGGCTACGTGGGCGAACTGTGCCGCTACCTGCTGAATCAACCTCCCGGCAGCCAGGACCGCAACCACGGCCTGACCAAAATGATCGGCAACGGCCTGCGCCCCTCCATCTGGAAAGAATTCAAGGAACGCTTTGGCATCGACAAGGTGGCTGAGCTGTATGCCTCATCGGAAGGCAATATCGGCTTCAGCAACTTTTTCAACATGGACAACACCGTGGGCTTCTCCACCGCGCCCTACAAGCTGGTTAAGTACCACGAGGGCACCCGGGAGCCGATCCGCAACGACAAGGGCCGTCTGGAGGAAGTGGAAAAAGGCCAGCCCGGCCTGTTGATCGGGGAGATCAACAAGAAGTGGGCATTCGAGGGATACACCCAGAAGGAAGCCACCGAGAAATCCATCCTGCGCGATGGCTTCAAGAAAGGCGATGCCTGGTTCAATACCGGTGATGTATTAAAAGAAATCGGCTGCCGTCACCTGCAGTTTGTCGATCGCATGGGCGACACCTTCCGCTGGAAGGGTGAGAACGTGTCGACGACGGAGGTGGAGAACATCATCGATGGCTCCGGCATGGTGGAGGAAGCCATTGTGTACGGTGTCGAGATTCCCAAAACCAACGGCAAGGCGGGCATGGTAACGCTGGTGCCTCAGTCCAATGGTTCGGCGTTCGATATCAACAAGCTGTTTGGTTATCTGCAGGAGAATCTGCCGGCCTATGCGGTGCCGGTGTTTGTGCGGGTGACCAATGCCATCGAGAAGACGGGGACGTTCAAGTACCGGAAGGTGGACATCCAGAAGCTCGGCTATTCGCTGGAGCGGTCGGAAGACGATGTGTACGCCTGGCTGCCCGGTTCGTCCGGTTATACTTTGCTGACTCCGGAGCTAGTCTCGGATATTGATTCGGGGGATGTTCGGTTCTGAGCACATCACTTGTGTTCGTCGCCCGTCCCTAGCCTGCTAGCCTGGGAGTTTGCCGCGTCGGGGATTGCTTCCAAAAAACCGCTACAAGCACATCCATGTGCGCTTATTTCGGGCCATCCCTGGCCCTCAAAATTTTTTGGAAGCAATCCCCGACACGGCTTTCGGAAGCTCAGCAATAGTCCTCCAGCCCCTTAACGGGAAGTTCTTTTCAGACTATCCCACCAAGGTATGCAGGTGAGATCGGGGTGCCCCTCCCAAAAATGTCGGAGGCCATGGATGGCCGGAGAGAAGCGCACATGGATGTGCTCGTAGCGGTTTTTGGGAGGGGCACCCCGATCTCACCACCACCCGCACTCGAAGGCCAGGAGTGAGACAAGCCCTCCGGTTCGAAGAACCATTAGCCAACTCGCAAAACGATCTTGCCAGTGGCCCGACGCCCCGTAAGCGCCCCAAGCGCCGCGGCATATTCCTCGAACGGGAACACTTCGCTGACCTTGGGATCGATCTTGCCGTCGGCATACATCTGCAACAGCTCCATCATGTTCTGGGCACTGGTTTGCGGCTCGCGCTGGGTGAAGCTGCCCCAGAATACGCCTACCACAGAACAACCCTTGAGCAGTGTCAGGTTCGCGGGAATCTTGGGGATGTCCCCTGCGGCAAAGCCGATCACCAGGTGGCGGCCGTTCCAGCCCATGGTGCGCAGGGCCTGTTCGGTGAAATCTCCGCCGACCGGGTCGTATATGACATCCACACCTTTGCCCTTGGTCAGTTTCTTCACCGCATCTTTCAGCGATTCCTCGGTGTAGTTCACCAGTTCATCGGCGCCGGCTTCTTTCGCCACCGCGAGTTTTTCAGCGGAGCTGGCCGCCGCGATCACTTTCGCGCCCATGGCCTTGCCCAGCTCCACGGCCGCCAGGCCGACGCCGCCGCTGGCGCCGAGTACCAGCAGGGTTTCGCCGGGCTGCAGGTTACCTCGCTGCTTGAGCGCATAATAGGAGGTGCCATACACCATCATGAAAGCCGCTGCTTTCTCATCGGACATAGAGTCCGGAATTGGCAACAGGTTGGCTTCCGGAGCAACCACTTCTTCGGCAAACGCACCCCAGCCGGTCAGGGCGGCTACCCGGTCTCCGGGTTTGAAACGGGTGACTTTTTCGCCCACTTCAAGCACTTCACCGGACAGTTCGCCACCGGGGGAAAACGGCATGGGCGGCTGGAACTGGTATTTGCCCTGAATGATCAGGGTGTCCGGGAAGTTCAGGCCTGCAGCCTTGACCCGGATTTTTACGCCGCTGCCTTTTACGTCCGGGCTGGCAATGTCTTCGATGACCAGATTCTCTGCCGGGCCATAGTCTTTGCACAGAATGGCTTTCATGGTTGCTCCTGGGCTGTCTGTTCTTACCCTGTTGGCGTCAGGGTCGGTCTGATTTGATGTTGTAAGTGACCCCGATCAAGCTAAACGCACACGGCCCATGAAGCAAATCAAGGCTGCTTATTCATGGCAATAAGCCCGGCTGATAAAAGTGCGGATTCAGAACAGCACAGCGCCCGCCACCATGGCGACGATGATCATCACGCCTGCGGCCAGAAGCCCATACTTTACGCCGGGAGACAGGGTTTGTGACGGTTGAACCCGGGCTGGGCCGTCTTCATCGTGATTGACCAGTTTCTGATCGTCGCTGGAGCGCCGAATCAGGTCGATCATTTCCTCGCACTGGTGACTCGAAAAGGCCGCCGGGTTGAAGTCCGGCAACTGGTGCTTCTCCAGGAATGCCTGCACATCGGATGACAAGGGTACGTATTTCATGGACCAGTTGGAGAAGGTGGGAACATCCAGCGGCTCTTCAATCAACGTGCGGATATTGCGGTGGCGAGAGTCTTGGCGGATACGCTCGAAAGTTTCCCGGACATATTCTTCCTCGCCTTCAAGGTACTGGAAAAACCGGTTGTCGCCATAGTACAAGCCACCGACCAGCCCCGCCCGGCCGTTGTTTCTTCGGGACACCATGAGAATTCTGGCCACATGGGGCTCTACGCCCTTTTCCAGGGGTTGCGCTTCAAACGTTGCTTCGCTGGCGTAAGCC
The DNA here is from genome assembly GCF_002049515.1 of Marinobacter sp. tcs-11. Taxonomy (NCBI): domain Bacteria; kingdom Pseudomonadati; phylum Pseudomonadota; class Gammaproteobacteria; order Pseudomonadales; family Marinobacteraceae; genus Marinobacter; species Marinobacter sp. tcs-11. Next base: position 229,260 of record NZ_LLYU01000005.1, read on the forward strand.
AGTCGCATCAGGGCCATATTGCAGTACTCCGGATCAATCAAACGGGAAATGAAACAGAGATACGCGTAACTGTCGTGAAACAGATCACACTGTCAGCCCCAACCACCGATACCTGAATGGTGAATCCCGGGGCGAATTCCGCTATTCTTCCAGCCTTTGACGCACGCCCCAGCCTGAATTTCGTCAGATCAGAGCCGCCCATGTTCGACATCATCTATACTCTTGAAATGATTGGCGTTGTGGCGTTTGCCATTTCCGGCATGATCGTCGCCCGTTCGAAAAACATGGACCCGGTGGGTATTTTTGCCATCGGTTTTATTACCGCGCTGGGTGGCGGCACCTTGCGGGATCTGATCATGGACAATCACCCGCTGTACTGGATCAAGCATCAGGAGCAGCCGATCCTGATCCTGGCCATGGCAATTGTGTTCAGCTACTGGAGCCGGGCCCATTCCCTGAAAGAATCGAGAATCGTGTTCCCGGACGCCATCGGCCTTGGCATTTTTTCCATCCTCGGCGCCCAACTGGCTCTTGATCTGGGCCATTCCTGGTTTATCGCGTCCATGCTGGGTGTCATGACCGGCTGCTTTGGTGGCGCCCTGCGCGACACCCTGTGTAACGAAGTTCCCTTTATTTTCCGCAAGGATCAGATCTACGCCTCCATCGCCTTCGCCGGTTGCTGGCTGTACTTTGTGTGCCAGTGGTGGCTGGAGAGCGAATCCATCGCACTGACCATCGGCCTGCTGTTCATCGTGATTGTTCGTATGCTCGCGGTGCGCTTTGATATTCGTCTGCAGCGGGACCAGATGCTGAACTGAACTCTGAATCATCCCTTGGCGCGAAGCGCCTGAGCCGGTAACATTGCCGTTTTTTCACCCAACTCACGTTTTCCGCACGCAAACAGACTTTCAAACTCCCTAATCCAGGCATCCTAGAGGCAGACCCGAGTCATGCTTGAACGACTGTTCCAACTCCAGGCCCACGGCACTACTGTCCGTAAAGAAGTGGTAGCAGGCATTACCACCTTCCTGACCATGGCTTACATCATCGTGGTCAACCCCAGCATCCTGTCGTCCACCGGCATGGATTTCGGTGCGGTGTTTGTGGCCACCTGCCTTGCCGCCGTCATCGGCACCCTGATCATGGGCCTGTGGGCAAATTACCCCATCGCGCTCGCTCCGGGCATGGGCCTGAATGCGTTCTTCTCGTTCACCGTGGTTGGCAGTATGGGATACAGCTGGCAGGTCGCGCTGGGGGCGGTGTTTATCTCCGGCTTCCTGTTCTTCCTGCTCAGTATTTTCAAGGTGCGGGAGTGGATCATCAATTCCATCCCGATGTCCCTCCGGTTTGGCATCTCGGCCGGCATCGGCTTCTTCCTGGCGCTGATCGCGCTGAAAAATGCCGGTATCGTGGTCGATCATCCGGCCACCCTGGTTAGCCTGGGTGATGTAAAAGTACCTGAAGCGCTGATGTTCTTCGCGGGTTTTGTGCTGATCTGCGCTCTGTCATTCCGTCAGATTACCGGTTCTGTGATGATCGGGATTATTGCCGTCACGGTCGTGGCCATGATGCTGGGCATGGTGGAGTACAACGGTATTATTTCGGCCCCGCCAAGCATTGCCCCCACCTTTATGCAACTGGACCTGGCCGGCGCGCTGAACGTGGGCATGATCAGCGTGGTCTTTGCTTTCCTGTTTGTTGACCTGTTTGACACCTCCGGCACCCTGGTAGGCGCAGCCCAGAAAGGCGGCCTGCTGGACAAAGACGGCAAGCTGCCCCGTCTGGGCCGCGCCCTGATGTCTGACTCCGTAGCCACCATGTCTGGCGCCGCGCTCGGTACCTCCACCACCACCAGCTACGTGGAATCCACCGCGGGTATCGCCGCTGGTGGCCGCACCGGCCTGACAGCAGTGGTGGTCGCTGCCCTGTTCATGGCCTGCTTGCTGTTTGCCCCCATCGCCAGTGTTATTCCGCCCTACGCCACGGCGCCGGCCCTGTTGTACGTGGCGTGCCTGATGGCCAGCGGCCTCAAACTGGTAGACTGGGACGACATCACAGACATCGCACCGGCCATTGTGACGGCCCTGATGATGCCGCTCACCTTCTCCATCGCGCACGGTATTGCACTGGGCTTCATTACCTATGTTGCGGTCAAGGCCCTGGCCGGCAAATGGTCCGATCTGAACTGGAGCGTCACCACCATTGCCGTTGTCTTCGTGCTGAAATTCATGTTCCTGGATGTGGCCTGAGCCGCATCCATACAGGTGAGTTATGGACTATTTTTCCGAGAGCATCAAGAAAGCCATCCGCACTGTGCCGGACTGGCCCAAACCCGGCGTCTCCTTCCGGGACATCACCACGGTCCTTCAGGACAAAACGGCATTTCGTAAACTGATTGATGCCTTTGTTCATCGCTACCATGGCCAGCACATTGATGCGGTTGCCGCCGTCGATGCCCGAGGCTTCATTATTGGCTCGGCGCTGGCCTACGAGCTGAATGCCTCTCTGGTACTCGTGCGCAAGAAGGGCAAACTGCCCTTCGACACCCTGGTGGAAGACTACGAACTGGAATACGGCACGGCTTCCGTCGAGCTACACGAAGACGCTTTCAAACCCGGCGACAAGGTCATCCTGGTGGACGATCTGATTGCCACTGGCGGCACCATGCTGGCCGCAACCCGTCTGATCCGCCGTATCGGTGCTGAAATCGTAGAGGTCGCAGCCATGATTGATCTGCCGGATCTGGGTGGCTCACGCAAGCTGCAGGAAGAAGGTCTGCAGGTTTATACTGTCTGCTCATTCGAAGGAGACTGAGCGGAGGCGCCACCATGGGCGATTATCAGCATCACTGGAAAGATGGAACACCGGTTCATCTTCCCCTTGGCAAAATCGTTTGTGTGGGGCGCAACTACGCCGAACACGCCCGGGAGCTGAACAACCCGGTACCGGAAGAACCGCTGCTGTTTATCAAACCCTCCACCGCAGCGGTTCATATCACCCGCCCGCTGGTCTACCCCAGAGGCCAGGGTGCGGTGCACTTTGAAACCGAACTGGCCGTACTTATCGGCCGCCCCCTGACCAATGCCTCCGCCAGCGAAGTGGAAAGTGCCATTCTCGGTTATGGCCTGGCCCTGGACCTCACCTTGCGGGACGTGCAAAGCAGCCTGAAAGAAAAGGGACACCCCTGGGAGCGCGCAAAGGCCTTCGACGGCGCCTGCCCGCTTTCACCGTTCGTTGCCGCCGACCAACTTGCCAAGGGCAACCTGAACTTCACACTGGATATCGACGGCCAGCGCCAGCAGACCGGGAATACCGGCGACATGCTGAACCCGATCGTGCCCCTGATTGCTCATATGAGCACCCAGTTCACCCTGTTACCCGGCGATGTGGTGCTGACTGGCACGCCCAAAGGCGTTGGCCCGCTTGTCAGCGGCCAGACTCTGTCCCTGGAGCTGGAAGATGTGTTATTTGTGGAGACCACAGTGGTCTGAACGCAACACGGATACGGATATTCAGACGAGCTGCAAACTTCCCGTAGAACAGGCACTACCATGGCCAGGAAACCCGTTACTTCACGCACAGGACGCTTCTTCAAACTCGCAGGCATGACCGCCACGGTGGCGGGCCAGTACGCCGGCCAGAGAGCGCGGCGCATGTTCCGCACCGAAAATGACGAAGGCGCCCAGAGCGAAAGCTACACCCGGATGGCCGGGCAAATTGCCGATACCCTGGGCGAGCTCAAGGGGGCGGTGATGAAGGTGGGGCAGATAGCCTCCCAGACCCAGGACTTCCTGCCCAAAGAATTCTCGGACGCGCTGGAAAAACTCCAGAAAGAAGCACCACCGATGCCATTCGAGGTGATTCTGGAACAGGTGGAAAGTGAGCTGGGCAAGCCGGTTGGCGAGCTGTTTGAATACCTGCAGGAAACACCCTACGCCTCTGCCTCCATCGGCCAGGTACACCGCGCCCGCCTGCACGATGGCACGGATGTGATCGTGAAAGTGCAATACCCCGGCGTGGATGAATCCTGCGACTCCGACCTCAAACAGCTACGACTGGCCCTGAAGCTCGGCGGCCTGCTGAAAATGCCCAAGGAGACGGTTGACCAGCTGTTCGGCGAAATCCGGGTGCGACTGAAGGAAGAGCTGGATTACGAGAACGAGGCGCGAAACCTCAAGCTGTTCCACGAATTCCACAATGATCAGCCGTGGGTGATCATCCCGGAGGTGGTCGACAGCCATTCAACCCGTCGGGTCCTGACCCTGGGGCTGGTGGAGGGCGACCACGTCAGCAAGGTCACACCGGAACACTACTCCCAGGAAACCCTCAACCTGATTGGCCACCGGATTTTCACGATCATGGCCGATCAGCTGTTCCGGTTCCAGTGCATTCACGGCGACCCTCACGCGGGCAATTTCGCCTACCGGCCGGATGGCACCATTATCATGTATGACTTCGGCTGCGTGAAGAAACTCAAACCGGAGATTGTAGAAGCCTACCGCAAAGCCTTGATCGCAGCGCTGGATGAGGACTACCAGGCCCTGGACCAGTACCTGATCGACCTGGGCGCTCGCGTGGACAGCCAACCGGCGGTCGATGAAGCCTATTACGCCATGTGGAGGGATATCCTGATCATCCCGTTCCTGAACGATGAGCCCTACGACTTCGCCGAGGCCGATATCCATAAACACGTGGCCGCAAAAACCAGTACTGTGTTCAAATACCTGGATTACTTCAAACCACCGGTCGAGAGTATTTTCATAGACCGGATGATTGCGGGGCATTACTGGATGCTAAAACGTTTAGGTGTCCAGGCAGCATTCAGAAGTGAACTGGAGAAATACCTCCGAGGCTAACGCCAGGTTCACAAATAACGCGAAACCCACTCCCGCACCCCTTCCGAGGCCCCTTTGCGAATCACCCGTGCCCGGGAGACGGACGCAGGTTCGCCGGGATCAATCACCGTGATGGGCACATCAATGTCCACCTCGTAGACCAGCCCTGCCGCCGGATATACCTGCAGCGACGTACCCACAATCAGCAACTGATCTGCGGTGCGCACCACCTCTGCCGCCGCATCCAGCATCGGGACTTCTTCGCCGAACCAGACGATATGGGGCCGAAGCTGGGCACCGCGATCACAGGTATCCCCGGGATTGATGTCGTTGTAGCCGATGTCGTAAATGAGGTCCGGATAGGCGGAACTGCGGGCCTTGGTGAGTTCACCGTGCAGGTGCAGCACATTGCTCGAACCGCCGCGCTCATGCAGGTCGTCCACATTCTGGGTGACCACGGTCACCTGAAAACGGCTTTCCAGCTCCGCCAGCAAGCGGTGCGCAGGATTGGGCTGGACGGTTTGAAGTTGCCGCCTGCGCTCGTTATAGAACCTCAGCACCAGATCCCGGTTGCGCTCGAACGCCTCCGGCGTGGCCACATCGTACACACTGTGCTGCTCCCACAGCCCACCGTTGTCCCGGAAGGTGGAGAGGCCGCTTTCGGCGCTGATTCCAGCGCCGGTGAGTACAACAATGTGCTCTTGCATCAGTCGAAGATCTTGCCCGGGTTCATGATGTTATTGGGATCGAACACCTGCTTGATACCGCGCAGGTAGGCAATTTCCGCCTCGCTGCGGGTGTACTGCAGGTAGGGTTTCTTGGTCATGCCCACACCGTGCTCAGCAGAGACACTGCCCTGATAACGCTCGACAATTTCAAACACCCACTTGTTCACCTGCTGGCATTTTTCGAAGAAATCTTCCTTCGCCATGTCCTCCGGTTTGAGGATGTTCAGGTGAAGGTTGCCGTCACCAATGTGGCCGAACCAGATGATCTCGAAGTCCGGGTAGTGTTCGGTAACCACGTTGTCGATTTCCTGGAGGAAGCCCGGCACCTTGGAAACCACCACCGAAATATCGTTCTTGTAGGGAATTCGCGGCGCGATGGATTCGGAAATCCGCTCACGCAGTTGCCAAAGGTTCTGTGCCTGGGTTTCACTCTGGCTGATGACGCCATCCAGCACCCAGCCCTCTTCCACACACTGCTCAAACAGTGCCATGGCATCGTCCATCACCTGATCAGAGACAGCCTCGAACTCCAGCAGTGCATAGTAAGGCGCCTCGGTCTCGAACGGTGCCTGTACCTGGCCGTGGGCCAGTACATGCCCCATGGCCTGGTGAGAGAAAAACTCGTAGGCGGTCAGATCCAGTTTTTTCTGGAAAGCCTGCAAGACATCCATGGTGTTGGTGAGGTCATTCAGGCCCAGCACCAGCACGGTCAGGTCGTCCGGCTTGCGGGTAAGCTTCATGGTGGCTTCGGTAATGAAACCCAGGGTGCCCTCGGCACCGATGAACAGATGTCGCAGATCGTAGCCGGTGTTGTTCTTGGCCAGATCCTTGTTCAGATCCAGCACATCACCTTTACCGGTCACCACTTTCAGTCCGGCAACCCAGTCCCGGCTCATGCCCCAGCGAATGACCTTGATGCCGCCGGCATTGGTGGACAGGTTGCCACCGAGCTGGCTCGACCCGGCGGAGGCAAAATCCACCGGATAGTACAGGCCGTTTTCTTCGGCAAAGGTCTGCAGTTGCTCGGTCACCACCCCGGCCTGGCAACGTACGGTGCGATCACTGGCGTTGAAATCCAGAATCTGGTTCATGTTGTCGAACGCTACCACCACTTCGCCATTGGCGGCCACGGCGCCTGCACTCAGGCCGGTACGTCCGCCCGAAGGTACCAGAGCCACCTGATTGTCATTGGCAAACTTCACCAGCGCCTGCACCTGCTCCGTGGTTTTCGGCAGGACAATGGCCAGCGGCTTGGGCGGGTAGATTTTGGTCCAGTCCTTGCCGTAATTGTCCAGATCCGCAGGATCGGTGAGAACCTTGCCCGGGTTTTCAGAGGTGGCAACCAGCTCTTTAAGGGAAGCGATGATCTGTTCGGAACTCATGGATGTGTCAGTCTCTTCGAAGTTGGGCCAGGGCCTGTTCAGAGATCACTCACAAAGAATTGATTCAGGCAAACCGGCGCGCTGTGAAAATCTGCGTTTATGGTATCATACCGCCCCTGTTCTGTGAGCCAGGCCGACGATCCCTGGCTGCAGGTCATTTCACGTGACGAAAGGTTCGGAAGCAAGCCCATGTCAAATACGTCTCTCGAAAAGAGCAAAATCCGGATCCTGCTGCTGGAAGGCGTGCATCAATCTGCCATTGATACCCTGAATGCCGCGGGTTACACCAATATCGAGTATCTGACCCATTCATTGGGTGAGGAAGAGCTGATCGAGAAGATTGCCGATGCGCACTTCGTTGGTATCCGCTCCCGCACCCAGTTGACCGAGAAAGTATTTGAAGCCGCCAGGAAGCTGGTGGCTGTGGGCTGCTTCTGTATCGGCACCAACCAGGTTGACCTGCAGGCCGCGACCCGCCGTGGAGTGGCCGTGTTCAACGCGCCTTTCTCCAACACCCGTTCCGTGGCAGAACTGGTTCTGGCCCAGGCCATCCTGCTGCTGCGCGGCGTGCCGGAAAAAAACGCCAAAGCCCACCGTGGCGAGTGGCTGAAATCCGCCAAGAACAGCTACGAGATTCGTGGCAAGAAGCTTGGCATCATCGGTTACGGCAACATCGGCACCCAGTTCAGCGTGCTGGCCGAAAGCCTGGGAATGGACGTCTATTTCTACGACGTGGTTTCCAAACTGCCGATTGGTAACGCCACGCAAGTGGGCACGCTGCAGGAACTGCTGAACATTTCCGATGTGGTTTCCCTGCACGTACCGGAGACTCCGGCGACCAAATACATGTTCAAGGCCGAGCAGTTTGCCCAGATGAAGCCGGGCAGCATTCTGATGAACGCTTCCCGCGGTACCGTGGTGGATATCGACGCCCTGGCCGATGCGCTGAGTTCCGGTAAACTGCTGGGCGCAGCCATCGACGTATTCCCCGTAGAGCCCAAGTCCAACGACGAAGAGTTTGTCTCGCCACTGCGCGAGTTCGACAACTGCATCCTGACTCCGCACGTGGGTGGCTCAACCATTGAAGCCCAGGAAAACATCGGGCGCGAAGTGGCCGAGAAGCTGGCCATGTACAGCGACAACGGCACCTCCGTTTCTTCGGTGAACTTCCCGGAAGTGGCGCTGCCGTCGCACCCGAACCAGCACCGCCTGCTGCACATTCACGAGAACGTGCCGGGCGTAATGTCGGAAATCAACCAGGTGTTCTCCGAAAACGGCATCAACGTCTGTGGCCAGTACCTGCAAACCAAGGAAGATATTGGTTATGTGGTGGTCGATGTGGACAAGGCCTACGGTGAGCTGGCGCTGGAAAAGCTCCGCCAGGTAAAAGGCACTATTCGCTGCCGCGTACTGTTCTGACAGACAGCTGCCTTCAAGAACCGGAGCATCCCCCTGGGAGCTCCGGTTTTTTTATGCCATTTCGGGCCACAACGCCGCATTTCAACAAAACTTCATGCTGCCGCCCTTGAGATTCGGCCATACGTAGCCATGCTGAAAAGTACCAGTCATTCAAACCGGGCCGGAACAGGCCCAGCATGGAGGTAATTATGTCCTTGAAGGAATCTCTGCAGAAGAAACTGGAAACCCAGACCGAGTACTGGAGCAAACAGATCGACAGCCTGCGTGCCGAAGCCGACGAAAAGATGGCCAAGGCAAAGGATGACCAAGCGGAAGCCGAAATTCAGAGAGAGTTTTCAGAGCGCATTCAGGCCGTTGAAGACCACATCGAGACTGCCCGAAGCAAACTGGGCGAACTCAAGGACTCCGGCGAAGACCAACTCGACGATCTGAAGAAGCGAATCGACGAATGGCTGCCGAGCAACACCAACTGATTGCTCCTGCCATAACGCAAAAACCCCGGCATAAACCGGGGCTTTTTTGTTGAATGCTCAGCAGGTTATTACTGCATCGGCACCAGTGTCAGCTCAACGCGACGGTTCTGCTCACGACCCGCAGCCGTATCGTTGGAAGCAATCGGGTAGCGCTCGCCATAACCGGTGGCCCGGGTACGACGGGGCTCAATGCCCTGATTCAACAGGAAGTCACGGACAGAAGACGCGCGACGCTCGCTCAACAGCTGGTTGTAGCTGTCTGAACCGGTGCTGTCAGTATGGCCTTCAATCTGGATGATGGTTTTGTCGAACTCTTTCAGAACCAGAGCCACAGACTCAAGAGTGCCGGTAAAACCGGAACGGATGGTGGACTGGTCGGTATCAAAAGTGATGTTACCCGGCATGATCAGGTCGATCTGGTCACCATTACGGACGACGCGAACACCGGTACCTTCCAGCTTCTGGCGCAGCTGGGCCTCCTGGCGATCCATGTAGTAGCCGATACCGCCACCCACGGCCGCACCGCCAGCGGCACCAATCAGTGCGCCTTTGCCACGATCACTGCTGCTGGAGGTTGCTGCGCCAATAGCAGCACCACCGATCGCGCCAATAATACTGCCCTTGGTGGCGTTCGAGGTTTTCTCTTCCCCGGTATACGGGTCATAGGTCATACAGCCACTCAGGCCAACAGTTGCTACCGCAAAGGCAAGAATTGTCTTTTTCACTGTCTTCTCCCGTTTCTGTAATCGTTGGTCCGGAGCTTTTGGCACTACAGCCACTGCTTACTCCGAGAATGTATCGATAATGGTATTGAATACCGTCGCCTGCAAATCCTGCGCTTCGTTCACAAGATGATGACGACCGTCCGGTATTCTTCGTTCCTTCACTGAGGAGAATTTATTCCGGATAATCCTCAGATTGTGCTGCCAGTCTACCGTCAGATCCTTCTCACCCTGCACCACGGTGACCGGAAAATCCACCGGCCTCGCCGACTCAATGTGCGGCACCCATTGTCGCAATGCAGTCACCCAATCGACATGAACCGCTCTTGCCTGCAACGGGTCGTGTTCCCGCAGGAACCGAAGAAAGCGGGTATCGCCACTGTTCGGGCCGAATACCCGTTTCCAGCGAGTCAGGAACGGTTTGACCAGACTGTGGAGAATCTTTGCCCCCAGCCAGCCCATAGGCCTTACCAGTGGCGCCAGCAACACCACTTTGCGGAACGCCGAGGACTCCCGGTTGTGGTGGTTCGACAGCAGGTAGTCAATCAATATTGCGCCACCCGTACTCTGCCCCACTGCGTACCAGGGCCCCCGAATCTTGTCCCTGACCTTCGCCATTACTTCCGACAGTACGGCCTGGTACTCCAGGAAACTGCCAATGGCGGCCGGCGTGCCACTCGACAATCCGTGCCCGGGCTGATCGTAGGCCAGAACATCGAAGCCTGCACCAAGACAGCGGTCAATCAACTGGGTATACAGACCCACATGATCAAAATAACCATGCAGAATGAACACCGTGCCTTTCGGGCTGGCGCTCTCCGGCAGCCGGAAGTAATGCACCATCACTTCATGCCGCTCGGCACAGATGTACCCCTGATGGTAGACCACATCCGGATGCTCAACCCAAAGATCAAGGCCATAGAACCGGCAATACGCCTCCATCTCGGAACTCAGTTCCCGGCTGGCGGACGGATCAAACGGTTCCAGACGGTCCAGCAGGGAATGTCTGTCCCAATTCGGTATTTCTATGGTATCTGTTTTCCAGTACACGTAGAGTTAAACGCCTGTCATGAATCCATAAATGCCAGTCATCCTAACGCATTCACAAGGGAGAACACAGATGTTCCAGCCGCTTCTTGAGGCCGGGTTGAGAGGGACCATGCACCGTTTTGTGAAGCCCGTCCTGTCCCGGGCGTTTCCGTTATCGGTGCAGCGCCGATACACCCGGGAAGCTTATCGAACATCCTACCCGCCTAAAGACGTCAGTTTCGCGTGGGAAGACCTGGGCGATGTACCGGTGCTGCGCGCCTCCCCGGAAGACCGTTCTGGCGGCACCGTACTGTATTTTCACGGCGGAGGCTATGTTATGGGCTCTGCCGATACCCACCGGGGCATTGCCGGCCATCTGGCCAAATTCTCTGGCTGCGACGTACTGATCCCGGATTACCGGCTGGCGCCGGAGCATCCGTTTCCAGCCGCGCCGGACGATGCCGAAGCCGTATATCTGGCCTTGATCAACCAGGGGGTAAGCCCCGGCTCCATTGCCCTGGCCGGAGATTCCGCCGGCGGCGGTCTGTCGGTGGTACTGGCCATGCGATTGCGCGACCACGGTCATCCACTACCCTCATCCGTCACCTGCTTCTCGCCCTGGACAGATCTGTCAGAAAAGGATCTTTACACTCCGGAATGTGAACCGGTCCTGCACGCTGCCTGGACCTTCAAAGCCGCGAAAATGTATGCCAACGGCGTGCCTTTGACGCACCCGCTGGTGTCGCCTGTCTACGGTGACCTGAGTGGCCTGCCTCCCCTGCTGATTCAGGTCGGAAGCCAGGAAGTTCTGCTCAACGACGCCCGTCGATTGGCGGAGGCGGCCAAACAGGAACACGTGGAAACCACGCTGGAGATCTACAACAATCTCTGGCATGTATTCCAGGTGCACGCCGCGCAGCTTGACCGGGCCAGAGACGCTCTGGCCGTTGCCGGGCGTCACATCAGGCATCATCTTCAAGCCTGACGACACCCCGGATCAAAGCTTCCTTTCGAACCTTGGGCCAGCGCTTGACCTGCCATTCCAGTCGGGAGGCGCGGCTCCTGTCGCCGGCAGGTACATGGAACTCCAGGGTTAACGGCCCTTTACCTCTCAGGCTCCGGGCACCTTTAGGTGCCCCCGCCTGATGCTCGGCAAACCGCCGCTCCACATCTGTGGCAATTCCGGTGTAGAGGCTACCCGATGCGGTGCGAACAAGGTACAGATACCAGTTCTCAGCCATGGTTCAACGCCTGCTCCCGGTCACGGACTTTCTTCTGCTGCAGCCATAATCCCGCAATGATCAGCACCAGCCCGACGTAGGTCGAGGTGAGAATAACTTCGCCCAGAATGAAGTAGATAAACACCAGGGACAGAAAAGGCGAGATAAAAATCAGATTGCTCACTTTCGAGGTGTTTTCTGCTTTTTTCATGGCCTGGGACCACAGCACAAAGGCTATGCCCATTTCAAAAACGCCGACGTAAACCGCAGCGGCCATCGAACTCCCGACCGGCATGACCAACCCCGCCGTCTGCCAGCACACCAGCACAATGACCGGCAGTCCAAATAGAAAATTCAGAAACAGGCCAACCACCGGGTCCCGGGTATCCCGGGTGGCAATAATCCAGTAAGACGCCCAAACCAGCGTGCTGCCCAACGCCAGCGAGACACCGAGCGGGTCCGAGAATGAGAGCGAGGTTACCGCACCGCGGGTGGCGATCACTACCACTCCGGCGTAACACACCAACCCCGCCAGAATATCGATCCTGCGCAGTTTCTGCCCCAGAAACGGCACCGACAGATAGGCCAGCACCAGTGCCCAGGTGTAGTTCAGAGGCTGGGCCTCCTGGGCGGGCAGACGGTCGAACGCGCCAAACAGCAGAAAGTAATACAGACAGGGATTGATCAGCCCCATCAGCATGGACTGCAGGTATTGGCCACGCCGCAAACGGAACACCAGTCCCCAGCGCCCCTGTAGCATGAGGATAGCCGCCATCACGACGATGGATGCGGTACAGGCCACCAGCAGCATCTGAACCGGCGCAAGATCCGCCAGTGACAATTTGAAGGCGGTAGCAACGGTCGACCACAGCAGCACCGTGGCAAGGCCGTACATCATGGCCTGTTTCTGATCAGTCATGCCCATGCTCCAAATCCGACTCCAGCCAGCGATACAGTGTTCTGCGATTAATGCCGAGTATCTGGGCCGCCCGGCGTTTATTACCATCAACGGCAGCCATGACCCGGCGCACGTAATCCTGCTGGAGCATCTCCAGGGTGGGCCATTCGGAAAGTTTCCCGGGCGAAGCGGCAACGGCAGCCTGAACAATCCCGCCCTGGCGCTTCCGGATGCGTTCGGGCAAATGCTCGGGCTGTATGGTATCGCTTTCACAAAAAGTGACCGCCCGCTCAATCGCACTGGACAGCTCACGCACATTGCCCGGGAACGGATAATCGCGGAGTATCCTTAACGTGACGTCACTGAACTTCAGGAACCCCCGGCTGTGACGACGTGCTGCCTCACCCAGAAAATGCATGGCCAGCAATTCAACATCCTCATCCCGCTCCCTCAGGGGAGGCACCGTTAACGACAGGGTTTCGAGACGATAATACAGGTCTTCGCGGAAATGGCCCTGCTCAACAGCCCGAAGCAAATCCACATGCGTTGCCGCCAGAATGCGAACATCCACCATTTCCTCATGGTCAGCCCCCACTGGTTTGATGCAGCCCTCCTGCAACACCCGAAGCAGTTTGGCTTGCAGCGCCAATGGCATTTCACCAATCTCGTCCAGCAGCAAGGTGCCACCGTTCGCCTCTGCAAACAGCCCCCTACGGGCCTGCCGTGCACCGGTAAAAGCACCAGCCTCGTGACCGAAGAATTCACTTTCCATCAAGTCTGGCGGTATACCGGCACAATTCACCGCAAGGAACGGCCGTGCTGAGCGCTCACTTTGCTGGTGGATTGCCCTCGCAACCAGTTCTTTCCCGGTTCCACTTTCGCCATTAATCAGAACCGCGGCCTGACTGCGGGCAACCTGGCGAATGTCTGACCTTAGGCGATCCATCATCGCACTGCCGCCGATCAAGCCCATGTTTTCATCGCCGCCGCGCCCGGACTGATATTCCGCCAGCTGCCGGTTCAGATCTGCCTGGGCCAGCAACCGTTTGATCTTTAACCGGAGATGATCCGTTGAGAGCGGCTTGGTCAGAAAATCATCAGCGCCGGCCTTCAAAGCATCGACCGCCTGGTCCACCGTCCCAAACGCGGTAATCACGATAAAGGGAATACCTGGATGCTCGGCCTGCTGAAGCGACAGAATCTCCAGACCGTCACCATCGGGCAAGCGCAGATCCGACACGATCAGGCCCGGGCGTTCGTCTGTCAGAGCAGTCCGCGCCTCGGCCACCATACTGACCCTGCGTACGCGGTAACCATCCACTTCCAACTCCTCCATCAGCAGCTGGCCAAGGCTGGCGTCATCTTCTACCAGCAAGATGGTGACAGGCCGGCTGCTCATTGGCCCACCTCTTTCGGAAAATACAGCGCCATACCACAACCACCCAACTCGCTATCAATCACCTCAACGGATCCCCCATGTTCTTTCATGACACTCTGAACCACTGCCAGCCCTAACCCTGTGCCTTCGCCGGCCGGGCGGGTGCTGAAGAACGGCTCGAAAACCCTGGCGTGATGCTCCGCCGGTATACCAGGGCCATCGTCCTCGACCCGGAACACCCAAAACTCCCCGGTCTCGCCGACAGAGAGCGCGACCTGTTTCCGGCCAGCCTGACAGGCATTTCTCACCACATTCAGACACGCCAGGCCAACCCGGAGCGGCTCTGCCCGTGTCGGCATCGGCCTGTCAAAAGCGTCGGCTTGCAGCGAAACCGCCTGGCAGCGCCTGTCTTCACGGGCGCGGGTAACGACGTCCTCGAGAATGTCTGCCAGGTTTACGGGTCGCCGGGACTCGGGCACATGCCGGAAACAGTCCAGCAGTTGCTGGATAATCATGGTCATCCGGTCCACCTGATGTTCGATATCATCCAGATGCCGTTGCTGCTCCTGCTCCAGCCCGGCCCTGGCCAGAATGCGGGCCCGGCCCTGAATAACGTTCAGAGGCGCCCCCAGTTCGTGAGCTACCCCGCCTGCGACCCGGCCAATCATCGCCACTTTCTCCTGGTATTCCAGCTGTTCTGCCAGCGCCCGTTCCCGGGCAATCCTGTCTTCGATTTCGGCCTCGGCCTCGGCCATTCGTTCGCCCAGAGCACGAATGCCCTGCTGGATCTGGCGCAGCTCCTGTGGCCCTGCCTCCGGAGTCTCCAACCGCCAGGCGCCCGGTTGCAGAGAAGCCATGCTCTCCAGCAAACGGTTCACATGTCGCCCCACGGTGCGGTAATGCCCCAGAACGACAACGAGGATGATGGTGGCCGCAATCATCGACCAGATCACCACTGCCCACCAACGGCTGGTGGCCACCAGGTCATGGAAATCACTGCGTTGCCGCGTTACCTGCAACAAACCCTGAATCCGCCCGTCTTCCGCAACCAGCGGCGTGAACTGGGAAAACACCGACTCGCCATCCACCCAACGAAACGCGCCCCCGAGCTCACCACTGGCGATTGCCTTTTCGGCGCTGGCGCTGTTGGTGACATCGGAGTCAGCAACACCGAGACTGGCCACCCGATCACCCTCTGCGTCAAACACCGAGGCCCCGGAAATGCGCCCGATCTGGAAGATGGATTTCAGGGATTCGCCCAGGACCAGTTCATCGCTTTCGGCCAGCGCCTTACTCACCGGCCCGCTGACCGCTCGCGCCACCAGTTCCAGGTCTTCACGAAGGCGATCGTTCAGAGCGCGCTCTACCGCCCCCATGCCAATGTAGATAGCAATGCCACTGAACAGCAGCAGCGGCACTACAATACTGAGCACCAACGTTAATTGCAGCGACCGGAACAGTGCTCCCACCCGTTTTCCCATCAACGCCATAAACACCACTCTGCAGAAATGTCACAGCCTTTCTGCCACATGTGGCATTTTGCCACAAGACAGATTACTGAGCTTTAACCATAGAGCATCCATAAACTACTGTTTTTATTGCCTTTATAGAGAAATTAAAACCTGGCACGGGAATCGCTATTGTCACATCGACATTCACAAGTTTGTGGCTGGACGACCGAGCCGGCCTCATTAAAACCAGGAGTAAAGCTATGAACAAACTGCTTGTATCCATCACCGCATCTCTGGCACTGCTGGCAACCGCACCGGTGATAGCACAACAGAACCCGGCCCCGGCCGAACAGGGCTCCGGTTACAGCAACCCCGCCGCCGCAGGCAGCCAAAGCACCAATTACAGCGATGCTGAGCTGAAACAATTCATTGAGGCACAATCCGGTGTTATGGAAGTGCGAGAGGAATACATCGAGAAGATCGAATCAGCCGAGTCTCAGCAGAAGGCCCAGGAACTGCAGATGGAAGCCAATGATGAAATGGTCTCGGTGATCGAAGACGTGGGTATCGATATCCCCACCTATAACGCCATTGCCACCGCTTACAGCAGTGAGCCGAAGGTACGCAACCGCGTTGACGCTCTGATGTAAATTTCCTGCATCCGGTTCGTCGTCTGGCCCCGCTTCGGCGGGGCTTTTTTGTGGCTGTTCGTCTGGCGTTTACACATCGGCCTTTTCTCCTCGGTCTGTTGTGTTACCTTTTCCCTCTAGACTCAAATGCGCCGGATTCTGGAGCCCTGAATACAATGACCAAACGCCACCCGCTTCTCAGCTTCAGCCTCGTTGCCACTGCGGCAGTGATGCTGCTGACCGGCTGCTCCGACAATGGCTCCTCGTCAGCCGCGCAGAGTTCGGCGGACGGCAAACCAGAGTATCCGGTCACCTGGCGCTTTGCCCTGGAAGAGATTGAAGGCAGTGTTCAGCATCTTTACGCACAGCAGTTCAGGGAACAGGTCGAAGCGCTGTCTGGTGGAAGGATTGAGGTCGATGTCTTTCCTTATGGCTCTTTGGGCACCTCGGCCCAACTGACAGAACTGACTCGCAACGGCTCAGTCAACCTGGCCTTTGCCTCGCCCGGCCACCTGGCCGATACCGTTCCGGAAACCGGCCTTTTTAATCTTCACTTCCTGCTTCCGGAAGAACAGGAACCGGCCCGTCGCCTTCTGGAGGCGCCCGCGTTTATTTCCGCATTTGAACCGGCCTACCACAACGCTGGCCTGCAACTGCTGGGGTTCGTGCCGGAAGGCTGGATGACCTGGACGGCCAACAACCCCCTGAGAACCCCCGCCGATTTCCAGGGGTTAAGATTTCGCACCATGACCTCGGAAACCGCAGCAGAGGCTTTCCGAAGCTATGGTGCTGACCCCGTACAGACGCCTTTCGCCCAGGTATACAGCGATCTCCAGCTCGGCAACATCGACGGCCAGAGCAACCCGGTGTTTGCTATTGAGGAAATGGGGTTCCATGAAGTCCAGAACGTCATGACCATGGCCAGGGCCTCACGGTTTATCGCATCTGTTGTGGCCAATGAGGACTGGTTCGCAGGACTCCCCTCGCAGGAACGGAAATGGCTGGAGGAAACCATTGCACAGCTATCCGAGGAAGCCTGGACTCTCCAGGAGGACCTGAACAAGGAGCGGCTGGAGACCATACTGGAACAGGGCGGTATCCGGGTCGTACGGCTGACGGAAGCTGAAAGGGCGGCCTTCCGCGATGCGAGCCTGCCCGCCCGGCAACGCTTTATCGAACTGACCGGAGAGAAAGGCCAGGCGCTGATTCAGCGGGCAACGTCGATTGCGGGTGACTGATCAGCCCTGCCCGGATCAGGCTTTCTGAGCCTGCAGATAAGGGTAGGAGACCATCGGGACACCCTCGTCACCACAGATCTCCGCGGCCCTTGCGGTCAGGTCTGAAATGAAACGCGCCTGCTCTCTGGGCTCCAGCGGGTAGGCTTTCAACCGATAGCACATACCGGCTTCCCGTGCGGCAACCGTGACCAGCACCGGCTGGTAGGTTTTGGTGAGCGGGCAGGCAAAGATCGCATCCCGGAACAGGCCCAGCATCCGGCCGACATCGTGGTTCGGGTCCAGAAAAACCTCGGCCACGCACATCAGGTTATCCGTGCCGTCATTGCCATTGGCCAGCAGTGTATTCCACAGCAGGCTGTGGGGAATCACAATCACGGTATCATCCAGCGTCACGATTTCTGCGGCCCGGGTACCGATACTCCGCACCTCACCATAGCGACCGTTCACTTCGATCCAGTCACCCGGTCGGTAAGGCATTTCATAGAGCGTAACGATACCTGCAATGAGGCTGTTGGCGTAGTCCTTGAACGCAAAACCCAAGGCAAGACCCAGGGCACCGAAGATGGCAATCATGTTCTCGAATGAGGGTTCCACCAGAATGGGCACCACCACAATGATCGTCAGAACAATGACCAGAAGCCGGAAAAGAGGAACGGATGCGAGAAGGTACAGCCTCGGTTTTCCCGATAGTTTCGCAGCCAGTACCGGAACTGCTTTCTGAACCATCAGGATCAGCAACGAAGCCGCAACGATGACCGCCAGGGCTTCCAGCAAAGCCTCGGAGGTAATTGAAGACAGTGCGTCCTTGATACCGAAATCGCCCATAACCGTTTCTCCTAGAAGCTGTCCACCGGATACCCTTTGGATTGCAGATACCGCCGCACAGCCGGATACGCCAATGCCTGCACCCGAAAGATGCCTTCCTGCTCATCCCCGGTCACTACATCGGCTCGTTCCAGCCGGGACAGCGCTATCCGCAATTCCTCGCCAGGCAACCCCGACGTCAGCTCCAGCTGCCCCAGGCTCAGGCCGCCATGCATCAACAACGCATGCAGCAGGTAGCCGGACCGCCGGGCTGAACTCTGGGGCACGGCAGGCAAACTCAGCTGATCCAGTGGCGCCACCCAGCACTGGCGGCCCTCTTGATGTGCATCCCCTTCCCCTTGCTGCTGCGCCTCATCCTCGGGCCGTGCCCGAAGAGTTCGGCGCCAGATAGCCAGGGCAACCCCCGGATTTCCCCGAGCCAAAGTGGCCAAATCCCGGGTAAACAGGCTGTATTTTCGCTCGTCGTCCCCGGTTGGCGCCGGCAGTACATACAGGCCATCCTGGGTCATTCTCGCCGTCAGTGGTCCTTGCGAGCGCTCCCCCGCCAGATGTCCAAGCCAGTTGGTAAGACGATCCCCCGACAAAGGGCTGGGGGTCAATGGGGCCAGGTGGAGCTCTGGCAGGTACTGAGCCCAGAACTGCCAACACCAGCTGGAACAGCCAATGATGCCCTCACCCACTTTATCCCGCGCCAGGCGCGCGAATAATTCACGCAACAAGCCAAGACCGGACCGGTGTCGCAGCCAGAAATCTGCCAGTTCCGGTATTACCCAGTCATCGTCCTGAAGCTGGTGATCCCACCAGCCGGTAATGTCTCTTTCAGGCATTAACAGATTGTCCGGCGGGGCGATCACCCGCCGCCCCGAGGCCCCCAAAGCTTCGGCAATACCTGAGAATGGTGGTGCCACCAGAAAACTGGCCTTGCGTGACTGCCCGCCTGACCGGCGCAACTGTTCCAGCTCGTTCAATAAAGCCCGGGCAAGTTCTTCACGATCCGGTACCGGGGCATAGTCCTGAATCTGGCGTTCCGACAGGGTAGGCAAATCATCCAGACTTCTGAACGCCTGTTCGTCAGGATGAATGCCCGCTTTTAACTGATCCAGAATATCCCGGAGACCACTGCGAATGGTTCTGCGGACGGAGGTCTCCGGAACCCGCCATTGCTCCAGAGGAATCAGCCCGCCAGGCAGGCATGGGTGATCAGCTTGGTTGTTGTCAGTCAAAGGCGATACTCCGGGCCTATTCAGGCACCAGCCAATCCATGGAAGGCGACAGACCGAGCCGATCGGGGCCGGTCAGATCCGACATCATGGCCGCAAAACGTTCATCGAACCCCCAGGGCGGGTTCACAATCAGCATGCCGGAACCCACCATGCCCCGTTCGGGCGGCTGATCCAGCATAACCTCGCACTGAAGAATCTTGCGCACCGAACCGGACGCCCTCAGCGAATCCATCAGCTTTTGTTCCAGGCCACTGGTTAACAGGGGATACCAGATAAGATAGACGCCATGGCGGCATTTTTTCCACGCGTCCATCAATGTCCGGGCTACGGTCTCATAATCGGTTTTGATTTCGTAAGAAGGATCAATCAGCGCCAACAGTCGTGGCTGTGCCGGCGGCAAGCATTTCAGGAGCCCTTTCAGGCCATCCTCATGGCGCACCTTCACCCCCACTTCATCAGCCCACTGAGCCAGCTGACGCTCTTCCGAAGGGTGCAGCTCGAAAGCGGTGACGGAATCACCCGGACGGCAAAATTCCGCAAACCATGCCGGCGAGCCCGGATACGTCCGTAGCGGCCCATTGCCTGGGTTGTACCGCGCCAATACCTCCAGAACCGGCTGCCAGTCGCCGGTGGCCAGTTGCTCCCGGATCCGCCACAAGGCCTGAACACCAGTATCAGCTTCGCCGGTTTTTCTTGCCCGCTCGCTGCCCAAATCGTAACGGGCGCTGCCCGCGTGGGTGTCAAAACAGGCTATGGCAGATTTCTTGGATTGCATCATGGCCAGCACCAGTGACAGTGCAGCATGCTTCTGAACATCGGCAAAGTTGCCGGCGTGAAAGGCGTGAAGGTAACTCAGCATAACGGGCTCCCGGAATCAGGAGCCCATTAAGCCGCAGTCACCCTGGCCACGCAAGCGGCCCGACAATCACCTATATCAAAAACCCCTTGCTATGTAGGGTTTCCAAACCCATAATCTGAACGCTAATATTTCTTATTTACAAAAAGACCTCATCAACATGGAGTTTGAAATGAAAAACCTGTTTCGCCCAGCCCCATTGGCACTGACCATTGCCACAGCCCTTACCGCGGGCTGCGCAAACGCGCCCTGGTCCGCCGAGCACAGTGCGCCGGCCACCAAAGCATCGGTGGTAACCCATTACACCGATCTGGCCCATGCCACCTACGAGGATGCCCTGATTACTGCGCGTGCGCTGGACGAGGCTACTGACCGCCTGATTGCCAACCCCACCGAAGCCAACCTCAAAGCGGCAAAAGAAGCCTGGCTGGCCTCACGGGTTCCTTACCAGCAGTCAGAAGTTTTCCGCTTCGGCAATGCCATCGTGGATGACTGGGAAGGCCAATTGAACGCCTGGCCACTGGACGAAGGCCTGATCGACTACGTCAAAGCCGACGACTACCAGCACGAACTCGGCAATGCCGGTGCAACCGCCAACATCGTCGCCAGCAACAGCATTAACGTCGGCGGGGAAACTCTGGATGTGGCAACACTCACCCCCGAACTGCTGGCTGACCTGAACGAAGTGGGCGGTTCCGAAGCCAACGTAGCCACCGGATACCATGCGGTCGAATTCCTGCTATGGGGCCAGGATCTGCACGGTTTTGAAGGTGGCGCAGGCGAGCGCCCGGTTACTGACTACGCCAAAGGCAACGACTGCACCAACGGCAACTGTGAGCGCCGTGCCCAGTACCTGGATGCCGTGACTGATCTGCTGGTCGATGATCTGGAGTGGATGGTTGCCCAGTGGGCCCCGGGCACCTCAGACAACTACCGTTCCCAGCTGACGTCCGCAAACGCCGACGAGGGCATCCAGAAAATGCTGTTCGGTATGGGTTCCCTGTCCCTCGGCGAGCTGGCCGGTGAGCGCATGAAAGTTGCCCTGGAAGCCAACTCCTATGAAGACGAACACGACTGCTTCAGCGATAACACCCACAACTCGCACTACTACAACGGCCAGGGCATCCAGAACGTGTACACCGGCACCTATCGCCGCGTAGATGGCTCTGTGGTTTCCGGCCCTTCCCTGTCTGACCTGGTTGAGCAAACCAACCCGGAACTGGACGCTCGCCTTAACCGTCAGTTGGATGCATCAATGGAAGCCCTGGCGCTGATGAAAGCCCGCGCCGAAAGCAGCCAGAACCCGATGGCCTTTGACACCATGATCGCCCCGGGTAACGCGGAAGGCACCCGCATTGTCAACGGTGCTATCATGGCGCTGGTTGAGCAGACCGGCTCTATCGAGCAGGCCGCACGGCAACTGGGCATTCAAGCCCTGTCACCGGACGATGCCGGCCATTCATTCTGATTGATCCGGTTGCAGTAAACGGATACCGGGAGAGAGAAACTCCCGGTATCCTGCTACTAATCAGAAACAAAGTAAGCGAACATCACCCGGCGATATACGCCAGGTCCGGATGACCGAAAAAAGACTTCAATAACCGGGGTAGTTTCTGTAACCGCCGAAGTTGTCGATAAACGATATTCC